>VMSV01000163.1 GCA_013791935.1 Desulfobacteraceae bacterium
AAAATCCGGCTTGAAAAACTGGGGATCCAAACCTTTCAATCGGATCTTCGAAAAAAGATGGTGGAAAACAACGGAACCTTGTCGGCTTCCGATATCAAATCCCTGGTTCTGAAAAGAAATGACCCGGATTCCTGGCAAAGCGATCCGGATGGAAAAAATACGGATGGGGTAAACGCCGTTGATTTTTCCAACCCGGATCTCTCCCGGCTTTTGGAGGAAAGCGGCCTGACCCGGACTCCTGCTCCCGAGGTCACGGGTCCTGCTTTTTATTACCGGGAATGGGATGACCGCCTGGGGGATTACCTCCACAATCATACCCTGGTGCATGAAAAGACCATTCCACCCAAAGATAACGATTTTTATGAAAATACCCTGAGAAGGTACCAGGGATTGATCAGCCGGATCAAATACGCCTTTGAGATGCTGAAACCCGAAGAACTCACCCTTCTGAGGCAATGGGTGGAAGGGGATGAATTTGATTACCGGGCTTTGCTGAATTTCGTCATGGATAAAAAAGCAGGCATCATCCCCTCGGACAGGCTTTATATCAAAAGAATCAAGCAACAAAGGGACGTGGCGGTCCTGCTTCTGGTGGATCTTTCCCGATCGACCTCCAACTTCGTGGTGGATTCCACGGAAACTGTTCTGGACGTGGAAAAGCAGGCCATTGTTCTTTTCTGCGAAGCCCTGGAAGTGGTGGGGGATCAATATGCCATTGCCGGGTTTTCAGGAACCGGCCGCTTGGGTGTGGATTACTTTAAAATCAAGGATTTTGAGGAGCCCCTATCCCGGACGGTTCGCCAGCGAATCAACGCCATGGCCCCCCAGAGAAGCACCCGCATGGGGGCCGCCATTCGTCACGCCACCGCACAGTTGAACGCGATTCCAGCCCTGGTTCGCCTGATCATCGTCATGGGGGACGGCTTTCCCAATGATGTGGATTATAAAAAAGATCATGCGGTTTCAGACACCCGCAAAGCCATTCTTGAAGCCCGGTCAAAAAACATCCATACTCACGCCCTCACGGTCAACATCGCCGGGGATTCCAAACTGGATGATCTTTACGGTAACGTTCACCACCACATTATTTCAGACGTTCGCGAGCTTCCGGACAAACTTCCCCGCATTTACAGCACCCTGACCCGGCAATAGATTCTTTACGTTTTCACCTCCACGGCTACCCTATGAAAACGCTTCTATTCCCGGAACAGATCTTCAATACGGCATGAAACCAAGGGAACAGGAAATACCCTCTCCATGGGATCAATCAGCAGTGTTGTATCTGCCTGGAACCCGGGGGAGGGGGGATGAAAGTTATAACGCGTATTTCAAGAAATAATCCACTGCGAAAATTCTAAATCATTTATATTTCAATACCATAGAAACGCGCAATATCATGGGCGTTATTCCCAATCGAGAATGAATACAGATGGATAACTCTGGGCATTTCAGGAAAAGGCAGCTTCAAAGAAGGGCGTTGATCGGTCCTTGGTGGTGAACGAACTTCTGAGAGGCGATATAAAGCTATCCCAAGCGATGGAATAAGGGATTCAGGACAGTCCTTGGACTATAAACAGGCTGTTTTTCGTTGATATTCCGGATCAAGGCACGGCCTTTTCTCCTTCCCCCGACTAATGGCAACATTCCCTGGCTTCCTTCCCCCTATCATAGGCTAATTCATTATTCTCCTTCCCCACTTGCTGGGGAAGGCCGGGATGGGGGCACCTTCTTTTCCGATATCCGAAATCGCCCCACCCGCCCAAAAAAATAATCTAATCCTCCAATCCCCAAATTTCCAATCGCTGTGTTCATCGCGAACGACTGCTTTTTCTCACCATTATCCCAGAACTCTTCGATTTTTTGTTATTTTAAAACCACTTTTTCAGGGTTAAAAAACTATGGCCAAGACGGTTTAGGACCTAGAATAAAAGCCTTTTACACATTAAAACAACATGTTGACTTGGTCCAACCCGGGAGTACGACCCAGGAGTACCGGAGTACCAGACTATTTTGAAAAGAGTTGAGACATCTCCCTATGTGTGGTATTTTGTAAAATATTTTCGGGACTTGCCGAACAACTCCGCAAGGGAGGCCAATTACCGACCGTTGAGCTTTAGGCATTGTCCACGTTTACTGATGTATTAATCATCAAGCAGAAGATCAATACGGATTCTGCAGGAGCACAAAATGAAACTTAAAATCGTTTTAGAAAAAGGATTGGATGGGTATATCACGGCTTATTGTCCGGCCTTAAAAGGGTGTGTCACCCAGGGCAAAACCGAACAAGAGGCCATAAACAATCTTAAAGAGGCCATCGAGCTTTATCTGGAAGCCGATCCAGTGGATATAAGCCTTCCCAAGGATCAATACAAAATCAGTGAACTTGCCTTATGAGTCCCAAGCCCGCCCTTATATCCGGAAAAAAGCTGGTAAAGATATTTCAAGCACTAGGGTATGAAAAGGTCACTCAAAAAGGAAGCCACATCAAGGTCAAAAACTATGCCACGGGAAGTGTCATCATCATCCCGGACCATAAAGAGCTTGACCGGTGGACACTTAAGACCATCTTAAAACAAGCCGACATCTCCGAAGAAGATTTCAACAACATCCTCCGATAGCAAATCCCTGCTCCGGATAAAAACAAAAAAACAATTGGTTAAAGATAAAAAACATCTCTTTAAGCCGCCTTTTTGACTCATTTAATCTCAAAGCCTTTTGCCGGTTGTCAATTATTTTGAAAAAATCATCTGTAGGGCGGTGCGGGCGCCAGCCCATCGAAATAAAACACCAAGTGACCCCGGTGATGAGGAAAATCACTGTGTTGATGGGTTGCACCCATCCTACCGCTGTAACTGATAAGGGGGTGGTTTTTTTCCCTTCCCCCCGGTGCGGGGGAAGGCCGGGATGGGGGGCCGATTCTTTTCCGATACCCCTAACCGCAAGCCCCCGTCCCACAAATAATCAAATCACCCAATCCCCGAATTTCCCGTCACTGTCCACCGCGAACGGCTGATGTTTCTCACCACTATTCCCGGGTTCTTCGATTTTTTTCTTATAACCACTTTTTCAGGGCCAAAAAGCCATCGCCAAGACGATTTTGAGCCTATAAATATAGTCTTTTACACATTAAAACAATATGTTGTTTTGGCCCGACCCCGGAGCCGCGGTGATAGAGTAGAAACGCCTAATTTCATGGGCGTGATCCCCAAGCCATTACCGGACCACTTGAAATCCGGCAAGCTCAAAATGCCTGTCATAAGAAAAAACTCTGTTTATATCTTTACTCTTCATCAACACCATTGAAATGCAATCCGTAAAACTCACTTGCTGAGCCGCGTATTTCCCGAAAAATTGCAAAGCATTCATTTCATCTTCCATTCCCGGCCGCATGATAGTGAGTGTTTGGGAAGAATAGATGATTTTGGCCCTTTGAACGGCAAACGCATAATTGGCCCGACGTCCAAGCAGAGAGAATGTCTCGTCAAGGACAAAGTTGCTGGTAAAGCATTTTTCACCCTCCCGCTTAAGCTTTTCCCAAGTAACCAGGGCATCCTGATGATATTGGTCATTGAGAAGATGGCGTGCAAGAAAGGGTCCGGTATCGATAAATATCAATGGTCCTCTCCGTACAAATATTGATCGTGGTTGGATGCCAGGTCTTCGGGGATTGAGCCTTCAAAAACAGCATTATCAAGGAAAAGGGGGTCATTGCCAGCTAATTTCACGTCGTCGGAATCCAGGGCCTTCAGCAGCGATTCTCTAATATATTGTCCCAAGGATATCCCTTCTTTCCGGCAATGATTGGCCACCTTAAGTTTCAGGTCAGGGGGCAACATTATTGTTGTACGATCCATACTCTTTCCTCCCGATGATGTTATGCATGCATATTAATACCGCCATAACATTATGTCAAGCCGCCTGGTGCGCTCATAAAAAAATCCTGGGCCATCCCCCCATAATACAAATAAAGGCTCATTCTTTGGTCCCCTTCCCCCCGGTGCGGAAAAAGGCCGGGATGGGGGGCCGATTCTTTTCCGATACCCGAGACCGCACCCCCCGCCCAAAAATAACCAAATCCCCGAATCTCCCAATATCCCATCACTGTCCACCGCGAACGGCACGAACATATAAGTTATTTGATTTATGGTAGTGGTCGACATCGCCGTTGCTGAAATTCACGCGCCACGCGTAGCCCGTATTACTGGCATCCGGAGTAGACGACCAATAGTTGGACGACATAGCGCCCGGAAATACCGTCCGGTTAATAGCGGGATTGGAGCGGGTGTAATCCACAATGGATTGAAGCTCGTTGCGATTGGGCAGGCGCCAGTCATCATAACCGGCCCATTGCGAGTTCTCGCAATGGGTCAAAGCCGCTTCCCAGGACATTGCGCCTGCTTCATCCTTTTGCCACATCAGGCCGGTTTCCGTGTCGGTCACCGTGTGATCCCCGTTATCCACCAGCTCCGCGTAACCCGTTGAACAAAAAATACCCAGATTCGTTAATAATCATGAATCATTCCCTTTTTTGCTTTAAATCATATGCATCTTGCCTGTGCTGAAACGCAAGCTGATGTTTTTCTGACGGTAGATGATCGATTATTAGAAAAAGCCAAGTCCATTAAAACGCTCAAAATAGAAGTCAACAATCCGTTAAAATGGGTTGAGGAGGTTTTGAAATGAATCCAAATAGCAACTATATTAGCGATAACCAGGTAAAGCAAATAGGGTTTGAAATTTTAAAAAAAGAGTTGGGGGTTAACGGCTTTATCCGGTTTATTCAGCAATTTGAAACCGGACAGGGAAACTACACCCTGGAGCGTGATGAATGGCAGAAAGACTATGACATAGAAAAAATCGCCGAGGGCATCACGAAAATGAAAACAGCCAAATAGGATTGTTTCCGGGCTGTTGTTGAAATGATTATTTCACACCATCACCGGCATGACACATGACAATGGTATGACCCATTCCCCCCCTATGACAGGCCCAATCCCTCAATCTCCTTCTTCCCCCTTGCCGCTAAGATGATTTTGAGCCTATAAAAACAGCTTTTTACACATTAAAATAATATGTTGGCTTGGTCAGACCCCGGAGCATTTCATAACCACCTTTAAATGTTAGGTCCTTCGTTAACGGCGAACTCGATTTTCAGGGGAACACCGATTGCCAAGCTTGCGCGCGCCAATGTAGCCAACGTGACACTGGTATCATCTTCATCAAGAAGCCGATTCACGACCGCGCGACTGGTTTGCATGCGAGAGGCCATTTCTGTTTTAGAAATGTGCTTGGATTTCATTAATTTTTCCAATTGCCATGAGACAACCCGCTTGATAGCCGCCGCCACTACATCTTCGTGGATTGCTTCCTCTTTAAGAAACTCATCGAAGTCACTGCCTATGTATGGATTAATCATGACCACCCCCAGAAAGTTTTACTTTCCGCATCCTTGCGGTATTCAATTCCGCCATTGGCGTTTTTTGTGCTTTTTTAATAAATGCATGCAATAGAACCATGTTCCCATCCATTACAGTAAACAGCACTCTTGCGATACGCCCTTGAAGATGGCTGCGGACCTCCCACAGATCCTTTTCCATTTTCCGCACAAGGGGCATGCCCAATGGCCAACCCAATTGGATTTCCTTTATATCGGTCCCGATGATTTTGCGATCCTCCTGTGGTAATTCACGCAAAAACTCCCGTACCGGTTCATTGCCGGACACAGTGCGGAAAAACCTTACCGATAAAATGGGTTCGTTCATATTCGAAATGTATCAAATTAAATACGTTTGTCAAGATATTATGCCAAAGTGACTTAAAAATATTCTTTACGTGTATGAGCTTTATTTCCTAAAATACGGACGAATCCTTTGTTTTTGGTTGCTTTCATCCACTTTCTCATCATTTTCCTGACAAAACACAGGAACACCCTGTGTCTTCTTCCTCTCTCGACAGGGGGAAGGCCGGGATGGGGGCCGACCGATCAGAACCCCCAACCACATCCCCCGCCCCAAAAAAATCGCCAAATAGCCCAATCACCCAATGCCCGAATTTCCAATCACTGTCCACCACGAACGGCACGAACATCTAAGCTATTCAACCTATAGTTGTACAGGACACCGCCGGCGCCGAAACCCACGTACCAAACGTAGCCCGTATTGGCATACGTAGTAGACGACCAATAGCCGGACGACATAGCGCCCGGAAAAGCCGTCCGGTTAATCGCCGGATTGGAGCGTGTGTAATCCACAATGGATTGAAGCTCGTTGCGATTGGGCAGACGCCAGTCATCATAACCGGCCAGGTCCATGGTCTCGCAGTGAGTAAGCGCGTTTTGCCAAGACATGGCTCCGGCCTCATCCTTTTGCCACATCAGGCCGGTTTCCGTGTCGGTCACCGTGCCATCACCGTTGTCCACCAGCTCTGCATATGCCGTTGAACACAAAATAAATAGACTCAGAATGGAAATTAAAAAGAATTTTTTCATTTTTCATCTCTCCTGGTTGAACATATCTTTGTTGTACCGGCTGAATTTTTTGACCACGCCCTGAAGACATATCCCAAGGTCCATGGCCAGTTTATAAACCGGCAGATGTTCATATCTTGCCACGATTCGCTCCTTGTTATTATTATCACCCCCACCCTGACCCTCCCCCATGAATGGGGAGGGGAAAAAGCTTCGGCCCATTCCCCTCCAATGGAAACAGGCTCATTCTTCGGCCCCCTTCCCCCTATGATAGGCTAATTCCATATTCTCCTTCCCCACTTGCGGGGGAAGGCCGGGATGGGGGGTGTATTCAATGGGTGAAATTCAGGCGATCAGGCTGCCGCCGAAATGATCAAATGACCCAATCGCCCAATCCTCAAATACCCCATCACTGTCCACCGCGAACGGCACGAACATATACGGTACTAGACTTATGGTAGTTGTCGACATAGCCGTTGCCGAAATTCACGTACCACGCGTAGCCCGTAAGATCGACATTCGTAGTAGACGACCAATAGTTGGACGACATAGTATTGGAAAAATAGCTGGTATTAATCATCGGGTTGTATCTGTCTGCATTAACGACCCTGGAAAGTTCTTTCACCGTGGGCAGCCTCCAGTCATGGTGCCCGCCAAAATTGGCCGCATTCAAGGCATCGATAAAATCCTTGGTGTCGGTACCGTTGCCGGCTGTTCCGGCATTGCCGCCATTGGTCGTGGGATTCGGGTCGTACCAGGTGTAGGTATTATCCTTGTCATGAATCCCTCCATCATCCGTCTTGTTTTCCCAGATCAACCCGGTGACATTGTCCCGAACCATCGCCCAGGACGGTGTGCTATCCGCCAGATCATTTCCATTGTCATCCAGCTTGGTGTAGGACTGGGGGTTGATGGTGTAGTCCGAATCCTCGCCGAAGGTGCTGGTGTAGGAGGTGGTTTGGCCGGTGTCCGGGATTTTTCCGGTGGCTGTGCCTGTGGGTACATAACAAGGAACCTGCTCGGACAGGTCGGATTCATCCCCGTTGACGTTGACCGCTGCCACTCTATAATAATAGGTATAACCCGGAACCACTCCGGTGTGGCCATAATCGGTTGTGGAGGTGGGAGTGAAATAAACCTTGTATTGAACTGCGCCGGGCACAGCGTCCCAGGTAATGTAATTCCAGGAATGGGAAGCCTGATACTCGGCATGGATGTTGACGGGGATTGAGATTTCAGCATCGTCATTCACCCCGTTGTTGTTATCATCCGGGTCTGCATTGTCGCCGATGCCGTCGTTGTCAAGATCTGACCATTCGGTCGGGTCGAAGGGGAAGGCGTCTTCGGTATCCAGATAGCCGTCACCGTCATCATCGTCATCCAGGGAATCAACAATCCCGTCTCCGTCTGTGTCCGGTGCTGTGGCAAAAGACCACCAGTCTCCGGCTGGTCTGGCCTTGCTCCATTTGCCGTTTTGATCAACGGCCCAGACATGCCAGAAATATTTTTCACCTGGGGTCAAGCCAAAATAGGGCAGCGAGCGAGCGTCTCCGGTAAAGTTATTCTCCACAAATGTGTCCAAAATGGTTTCATCTTCAGGTTCAGCATCGCGTTTTAGGCTAACAAAATACCTGAAGGAACTTTCGTTCATGTGGTCAATCGGAAGCCACTTTAAATCGACTTGGGTTCCCGTTACATCAGCAGCCAGGTAATCAACTTGAAGTTGGGAAATTGAACAACCATCGTTGTTGGGTATTTCATACATAGGTGTCTCTGGGCATAAATCTAACTTATCTTCAACTCCATCGTTATCTCCATCTACTCTGTTCAAAGCGCTATCGAGCATTAATTCGTAACCAGGATGTGTGTAATCATCAACAGCTACAACTCCTCTTTCAAAAACAGGGGTTTGTTTAAAATGATAATATCCGTTTAATGCATGTTCCGTATATTTTTTAAAGACATGTTGCTGGTATTCCGGGGGTAAAATTGCCCTTGAAGAAGAAACAATGCCATCACCGTTTTCTGCCTCAACATATCCGCATACGATATCCATAGTAATATTTGGTGGAAATACCTTGGAATTTAGTTCAGTTAAGAAAAGGCTGGGTGGCAGCATTTGTAATAATGATTTTGTGCCAATATATTTTGATAAACTTAAAATGGCGAACCATGATCCATGGTTCGGTGTGCCGAACATCATTATTTTTTCTATGTCACTGTTATATTTAATTTTATCCTTTAAGCCTTCATCTGTTATCCAATCGGCGCCAGCCATGTTTTGTAAATAAGCGCGCGAAACAAGCCCGCCCATTGAATGGGCGATTATATTCACATATTCCGAGCCAGTTTCCTGTTTAATTCTGCTGATCGCGATTGCTAAAGAAACTGCTGCTTCGTCTATCCATTTTGCTGTATCATAATTTAAAGCATATACGTTAATACCTCGTCCATAAAGACCTTCGAATGCGATACCGAAGGTATCATAGGCATTTCCTTTCAGATTTTGGGAAGCCAACCCAGGCTTAATCCCATGCATAAATAAGACAGGGTTATAACCGGATCCCACAATTAATTCGCCATGGCGTATAAGCGTGTCACCAGCTATTGCAAACAAGGAAAAATGGCTTGTTGCGGCCGCAATTGTGTTGTTGACCGTGTCGATTCCAAGGGTTTGTATCGGCAACCAAACCCCATGTTCTTCATCATACGTATAGACTCTTAATGAGCTTTCGTCGATTATCCCTTTTTCTGCTAACTTTTCTTCACTGTAGGGTATTGTGATGCTAACTGGTTGGCTGAATGTTGTGCCACTGGGACCCAAATCTATTACAGGAAAGATATCTTGAGTTTCGTCATCAGAAAAATGGATAGTTTCTTCCATGGCAACCGTAATGGCCATGTTACTACCAAGGCTACCTGCCGGTATATTTAAACTAAGGCCATCAAGTGGACTGCTTGTGCTTTCTACTTCAACTATGCCCCCTCCAGATCCAATCACGCTGGCGATTTCAGGAACTTTACCATAAACTTTTGTAATGTAAGTAAACCTGAGCCTTTTCGGATTATAAAACGAAACCCGTTTATTGGCCGTGGTCGTTCCGGCCAGAAACTGCCCGGTATCCGTGGCATACTGGAAATAGGGTTTCCCTTCCGCCGTCACTCCATCCGCATTGGCAACAGTAACATCCGCCGGAGTGACGCTATCGATCACCACCTTGATGGGAGAGAGCAGCACATCCTGGGAAATGTTTTTTACGGCTACATCCAGGTAGCTCATATTGGTGCTTCGATCGAACAAAAGCCTGGATTGCACCAGTTGGACTTTTGTTGTTACGTCGGTTTCGGCATGGGCAGAAACCAAAAAGCCGAATAATAAGAGAAAAACCGTAAGGCCCGTTACAAGCCTTTCTTTTTTCCAGAACCTTGACATGGAAGACTCCTTTCAGGATCGTCCAGAAATGCCGCTGAACGTGTGAGGCTGACATGATTTTGTTAAAAGCCCTGTTATATTCCCCCCCATCCCGACCTTCCCCCGCATGGGGGGAAGGAGATAAAAGGATGATGGCCTTTTTGGATTTTTTGGGGGCTCATTTTTTATTTTTTGGTGAATTTTTTTCTACTTGTCCCGGCCAGACCGATCAAACCGGAACCCAGCAGCAGCATGGTGGCCGGTTCGGGGACTGGAGCAGTGCCGGTATCAGCAAGATTGATTTCCAGGTTGGAGAATGTGCCAATGGAGTCCAGGTATTGGTCATTGGCTTCAAAACCAAAGGCCAGATCAATGGTGGAGCCCAGGTAGGGTGTTAGATCGATGATGCCGGAGCCGGACAGGATCAGGTTGTCTGTTGTGGAATCGTTGTATTGCCCGGCTTCAAATGCGTATTCCGTAAAGTTGATGACTACAAACAGATAATCATCGTTTTCCGGTCCGATCTGGAATTCATAATCAAAGGTCAGGGATATTGCGGTGGGATCAACGAAAAAAGCTGGGTCATAAAAATAAAAGGCGGCGTAAGGGGAATCACTTTCAGTAAATGTTACCCCCCCCCCCCGAAACCGTGACTCCATCCTCGGCGGTAAAGGTGGTTAAATCCAAGGGTGCTGCATAAGACGCTGAAACCATCAGCAGGGATAAAACGGTTGCTAAAAACAAGAACTTCATTTTTTTCTTTCTCATGAAACTTTCCTCCTCTGTTTGTATTTGGTCGTTATCATTGAATATGTTCCTAAAATTATATACTGAATTCATTCACGACTCTTCACCCCCCATCCCGGCCTTCCCACGCAGGTGGGGAAGGAGGAAAATGGATGTTGCCTGTATTTTTGATTCCGGGTTCTGAATGCATGCCCTTTCGATAACGCCATCTCCGCATGACTGTGGGCAGGATCCACCATCACCCCTAACCTCTCCCGTGATAATGGGGAGAGAGAAAAACAAGAGAAGCCCCATTCAAGCTCGGAAAACCAAATCAGGTGGGCGTGAGCCCTTCCTTTTTCTCCTTCCCCCTACTAAAGGCAACATTCCCTATTCTCCTTCCCCACTTGTTGGGGAAGGCCGGGATGGGGTGTTCTGGGGAAGGTCAGGAGGGGGTGTTTAAATGTTTGACTATTATCTCTTTCACCGCCTCAACCTCTTTTAATACTTCATGGTTCCAGAATCGTATCACTTTGAAACCTTGAGAATTCAACCATTCTGTTCGAGCATGGTCCTCCTTCTGCCGGACAGCATGTTGCCCGCCATCCAACTCGATGATCAGGCGCTTTTCAAGGCAAACAAAATCGAGGATAAATTTTCCGATTGGGGCTTGCCTCCTGAATTTGAAGCCTTGCATCTGGCGGTTTCGTATATGCCGCCATAGATGCTGCTCGGCTTCTGTCAGGTTTTTTCTTAATTTTCGGGCCACCGGGTTCAACTATTTTACCCCCACCCCGACCCTCCCCCGTAAAGGGTGAGGGAGAAAAAGCGAACCCACCCCCATGTAATGGGGAGGGAGATAATAAAAAGCGCCCATCCCGTCCCTCTCCCCCGCGATATGGGGAAAGAGGTAAAACCTTTCTCCTTAAGGGAAATCAGAAATACAACAATAAATGAAATGGGTTACCGTGAAACACAGGGCAAGGCATTAAGGTTGAAACATCAGCAATTATCATGCCTTGAACGTTTAGTTCATTAAATTTGCATGAAATACCGCGATATCCGGCAGGTTTGGCAAACACGGGAAAAATCTGTTGGAACGGCTTCCTTGCAATTTATGTAAATCATGCCATAAATACCAAGAAATATGGGAAATTTGTTTCATAGACTCGTCCTTTGCACCGGGGCCTCTAATGGTTATGGCTTTCAAAATTGATGCTCCCGTAAAAAGTCTCGAAGTCCGTCACCCCGGCAAAGGCCGGGGTCCAGAACGTATTGATAAAACTGGATAGCGCTAAAGCTTCACTGCGTGCCCGGCCTCCCCCGGAATGACAAAAAATGATAATTTTCGACTTTTTACGATTTTATCAAAATTCCAGGATCGGATTTTATGAATATTCATGAATAAAACTTCAAACATCATGCTCTGAGTCTTGCCAATACCGTAGGCCGAATGTATAATGCCTTCATTTTCATTCCCATCCATATATTATTTAAGGAAGAAATTCTTGCTCATTTACCACGGAGAATATCATTGGGAGGGATGGGGCGGCAAACTTCGGCTGGGCCACGGAAAATGCCGTCTTTCCGTGTTTGATCTGAGCAAGGAGTTCTCCGGTATTCTTCACTTCAAATCCCACATGGCGATTGTGTCGGATCTTGCGGACAGTCCCACCAGCGTGAAAAATTACACCGGCCACATTGCAACCGGTGTTACGGAAAAATATCAAATTGAGCCCTCCCGCTTGATCTGGGTTGAATATTATCCGGAAAAACGCTTTGGTATCCAAAAGCAGATGGTCATCCCCGAGCGTTATGATGAAACGGAATTCACCTGGATAGACGGCAAGGCCATTCACCCCGGGTGGAAACCTTTAAAAAAGGCTTACCTGGATATTCTGGAGCATTTGATGTTGAAGTATCGCCTTGTTCTGTAGGGGGTGGCATCTGGTCCCATAAAACCTGATTTTGGAATGCACAAACAGATAAATGTTTTTTAATTTTCCTGATTAAATGCCGGGGTTTTTAATTGTACTTGATTTTGATTTATAGTTCTGATAGCGGAGGATGCGAGGTTATTCTGAAATTCT
>VMSV01000116.1 GCA_013791935.1 Desulfobacteraceae bacterium
GCCAAAATGTGAAATACCACCCTGTTATTTTCTGATGTCTAACTTCGCACCGTTATCCGGTGCAGGGACCCTCTGTGGCGGGTAGTTTGACTGGGGCGGTCGCCTCCTAAAGAGTAACGGAGGCGCGCGATGGTAGGCTCAGGCCGGTTGGAAACCGGCTGTTAGAGTGCAATGGCATAAGCCTGCCTGACTGCGAGACTGACGAGTCGAGCAGAGACGAAAGTCGGTCATAGTGATCCGGTGGTCCCTCGTGGAAGGGCCATCGCTCAACGGATAAAAGGTACGCCGGGGATAACAGGCTGATGATTCCCAAGAGCTCATATCGACGGAATCGTTTGGCACCTCGATGTCGGCTCATCACATCCTGGGGCTGGAGCAGGTCCCAAGGGTTTGGCTGTTCGCCGATTAAAGTGGTACGTGAGCTGGGTTTAAAACGTCGTGAGACAGTTTGGTCCCTATCTTTCGTGGGCGTAGGATATTTGAGAGGATCTGTTCCTAGTACGAGAGGACCGGAATGGACGAACCAATGGTGTTCCAGTTGTTGTGCCATCGGCATTGCTGGGTAGCTAAGTTCGGAATGGATAACCGCTGAAAGCATCTAAGCGGGAAACCAACCTCAAGATTAGATATCCCTTCATATGGAAACATATGAACTAAAGACCCCTTGAAGACTACAAGGTTGATAGGCCAGGTGTGTAAGCACAGCAATGTGTTTAGCTAACTGGTACTAATTGGTCGTGAGGCTTGGCCACAAAATAATTAACACAAGCAATAAAAGACATAACGTTACTCGTTTCCAGATTGTATAACAGCCATAAGGTTTTTCGGTGGCGATGGCAAAGAGGAAACACCCGTTCCCATCTCGAACACGGAAGTTAAGCTCTTTAGCGCCGATGGTACTGCTTGGGCGACTAAGCGGGAGAGTAGGACGCCGCCGAAAATTTATTATAAGCCCGGTATCTTGAATGAGATGCCGGGCTTTTTATATTGTGTAGTCAACAGAATACCCCGTCCCTTGGGGAGTTCAACGCACTTAAAGATACCCCGCTTTATAATGGTTTTAGTTTTCTTCAGTACGCCGGGTTTAATTGATTTTCTCCAGTCTGTCCAGAAAATCGAGGTCTCTTTCCTGGTCATTTTTTGTTCCGATAGCGACGATCTCTATCTTTCCATCCTTAAGTCTTCGATAATAAAGACGCCCCCTATAGGCAAACAGGACTTCAAGAACCGTTTCGCGACCTTTTTTCCCGAATACTTTTCGCTTTACAGGAACCATGGCTGAATCTCGGTCCAGCTGGTTGATGACTTCTTCGGCCTTTATTTTCATGTTCTCGGGAAGATCATGGTATCCTGTAACAGCTTTTTCATGAAAAGACAGGTTCTTATAAATAGCTGAAAACCGTTTCACCGTGGAATCAGAAGATTTTACTTTCGGTTTGTTTTTCTCGAATTTCGAAAGATCTTCCTTTAACGAAATAATTTCTAGGTCCTGCTCTGCTTGCTTTGAAAGATTCAAAGAAATCTTACTTTCAAGGGCCACAATTTCATTGATCATTTCTTCTTCATTGCTGCTGGCTTTTTTCTGTTCTTTATACAATTCCGTTAAGAGTATTTCATGTTTGTTCACCAGAGCTTTCTTATCCATTTCAAGATTCTTCAAGGTTTTTTGAAAGCTCTTCTCCATGTTTTCAAGACGCGAAATTTCGTGCTTCGATTCAAGGTCCAATAACCTTTCTTTGTGAATTCCTGATCTGTAAAACAAGGTTAAAAAGACGATGGACAGCAATAGGTAAAATAAAAGGAAGGAATAAGAAAGAAAACTTAGTTGCTCTATTTTTAAAGCAAATTCAATGACCAAGCCGTCATTCAACAATTGGTAATTCTCATGGGCCCGTTCAATAGGGTCGGTGATCACCCCGAAAACAGATTCCTCGAATCCCATCGGATAAATAAGAATCCCGCTTTTTGTGGTAACCAGGATGTCCACCTTCATACCCCAGGAAAGAAGGGCTTTGGAATCCAGGTAACGACGAATATTTCCTGCAACTGATGATTTGAGACTGATGGTTCCCTCAAGAAGGGACTGGGTATTGCCCAAATATACATTCCGTATTTCTTTGCTGTAGTGATCTTGAAAATAATACTCCATGCCTTGCATGGTCAGAACATATAATATCGGAGGCAAAAGAACGCATAAAATAAGAATACGAAAGGGAAAGTATTTCATAAAAAAATCTCTACTCCATTATAATATTCAGGCTAACTCCATCTTGCCAGAAATTTACTTAAATCACTCAAACTCATAGGCTTTGTGAGATACCCTGCAATCATTGATCTTTTTGAAGGATCCAGGTTATCCCGTTCATCATAGCCGGACATGATGGCGATTTTAGCATTTGAATCCAAAGCGAGAATCTTTTCAGCACATGCGAAGCCGTTCATACCTGGCATGTTAATATCCATCAGAACAATATCCGGGGAGAAAGATTTATAGGTTTCGATGGCCTCCAGGCCACTGGTGGCCGAAACGGCATTGTAATCCAGAAATTCCAGCAAGTTCTTGAGGGCATTCACCAGATCTTTTTCATCGTCCACCACCAGGACTTTTTTCCCGCCCCCGCGGGTTAACCCACTTCTTTCATGTTGGTTTTGATTTTTCTGCTCATCACTATCCTCGGGCTCGGAGTCGGATGTTCTAAACAGCGGAAAGGTTAGCTTGAAAACCGCCCCCTTGCCAGGATTTGATTGAACCTGTATATCGCCCTCGTGGCTTTTTACGATACCATAGGTTACGGCAAGCCCCATCCCTGTATTTTCGCTAACCTCACCATGGGTAAAAAACGGATCAAAGCATTTTTGCAGGGTTTCGCTATCCATCCCGGTTCCGGTATCTGAAACGGTAATCAAAACGGAATTAACACGGCATTCCGTTTTGATTGTTAATTCACCACCATCGGGCATGGCATGATAGGCATTTGTGCAGAGGTTCATTAAGGCAAGGCTCAGACTGGAAGGTTCTCCAAGTATGGTTACATCCCCTATATCTCGGTCCATATCAATGTTGATTTTTATTTTATTCCCGAAGGATTCTTTTACCAACAAGTGGGTTTCGTCAATCAGGGCAGCGATATCCACAGATTCAAATTCTTTTTTCCCTTGTTTTCTGGAAAATTGCAGAAGACCGTCAACCAGTTGTACGCCCTTTCTTACGGACGAGATTATCCTCTGAACCACTTCGATGATCTTTTGATCCTGGCCGTAATTCATCTGCAGGATCTGACTGTTGGTCAGAATCCCTGCCAAGGTGTTTCTGAAATTATGGGCAATCCCGCTAGCAATGGTACCAATGGCCTCCATTTTACTGGAATGTTGAAGTTTGAGTTCCATCTGTTTTCTTCTGGTGACATCGGCGATAAGCATCACCAAAGAGGTACCATCGTCACTGATGGGGATGCATCTAATGGAGACCATCAGGTTGTTCAGCGAAAGGGGATGATGAAATCCTATCTCACCGGGTAATTCACGACTTTGTTTCAATAAGATTTTGATTCTGTCTGATTCAGCGCCGTCAAACAGATCCGGGGGGTATGCGCTCAAGATTTCTTCCTGGGGTCGGTTAAAAAGAAACTCTGCTGCGGCATTGGTATACACAACCCTGTCTGAAAAGATCTCAAGAACTCCTTCTGCGATGCTTCCCAAAATGGCTTCAAGGTAACGATTTCGAACGAGAAGTTCTTTGGTCATCTGTCTGGGAAAGACCCCTTCAAGGCCCAAAATCTCGGTGGAAAGTTTCTGGTCTGTTTCAGATCCAGCTTCTTTGATGACCGATAGAATGTGTTTTTTCATTGCGTTCATCGGCCCTTTTGCAATGCACCTGTCGGCTCCCACTTTCAAATGATCGAAACCTATTTCTGCAACAGCCCCGGATAGAACCACAATAAAACAATTTTTCAAAAGGGGCCTTGTTCTTAGGATGCGGCACAATCGTTCGCCGTCAATTTTCGGCATGATCAGATCCACAAAAATAATGTCTGGAACAAATGAATTGAGTATATCCAAGGCTGAAAGGCCATCTTCAGCCGAAAGCACCTCGTGGCCTTCCTTTTCCAGAAGATCAATCATGAAACTCAGCATCAATCTATTGTCATCTACAACCAGAATTTTTTTCTTCATATCAAAGGGTTCCTTTTCGTCCCTCCGCCAGGGTCGACATGTTTTTCATTTTTTCCTATATATCAGACTTTTGCATCGGATCACACAGAATTTTTCAGGGAGACTTCAGGAGGCAATTATTTTTCGTCGCATTGACTTTCAGCGATGATTCATATACACTAAGACCAAATGTTAATCCATATCCCGCGAGAGTGATTCATGGCGCCGATGCTTGTTGAGAGAATTGTATCCAACAAAGAAAATTTAGAGCATATCCTGGATAGCCTGAAGGAAGGTATCATCGCCCATGATATGAACCGGGAGATCTTTTTCTTCAACCGGGAAGCAGAAAAAATTACCGGTTATTCAAGGGAAGAGGTTTTGGGAAGGGATTGCCACGAGGTGTTCGGCGGGCCTTTTTGTTCTGAACGATGCTCCTTTTGCAACCATCGGGATATTCCAAAGGAAAAAATCGAATACACCACCAATATATCCACCAAACAGGGTGAAGACAGAAGAATTGAAATGTCCGTTACCGTGATACGGGATGATCAAAATCAGGTGATGGGCGTTCTCGCCTCTTTCAGGGATTTGACGGATCTTCTTAAACTTAAAATCCAGGCCCGTAAATTGAACAGTTTTTCCAATATCGTTGGCCAGGATATTCGAATGCTGGAGGTTTTTCAGAAGATTAGAGATGTCTCCGGTTATGACTATCCTGTCCATATCTATGGAGAAACCGGAACCGGAAAAGAGCTGGTGGCAACCGCCATTCACAATGAAAGCAAACGTGGAGGGGCTCCTTTTGTTCCCATCAACTGCGGCGCTTTGCCGGAAACCTTGATTGAAACTGAACTTTTCGGTCATGTCAAAGGCGCTTTTACAGGAGCCATTCGAGATAAAAAGGGACGGTTTGAGTTGGCCGACGGGGGAACGATCTTTCTGGATGAAGTAGCGGAATTGTCCAAGCCCATGCAGGTAAAGCTTTTAAGGTTTCTTCAGGAGGGAAAGTTCGAGAAAGTTGGAGGGGAGCGAACCATTACTGTGAACACCCGGGTAATCAGTGCCACCAACAAGGATCTTAAAAAGGAAGTATTGAGAAAAAACTTCCGGGATGACTTGTTTTACCGGTTGAATGTGATCCCCGTTTGCGTTCCGCCCCTTCGGGATCGAAAAAATGATATTCCCATGCTTGCCAGGCATTTTTTGGAAATCTATGGGGAAAAAGAGGATTCCAGTCCATTATATATCTCCAAAGACGCCATGAAACTGATGATGAATTATAACTGGCCTGGAAACGTGAGAGAGCTTCAAAATGTTATTCAATTTGCCATCGTGAATTCAAGGGGACAATCCATCGGCCCTGATGCGCTTCCCATGGAATTTAAACCCAGCCATGAAATGGGGAACAAAAGAGGACCCTCAAAAAAACTATTAAGCGAAACTGTAGAAGAAGCCCTGAGAAAAACCGCAGGCAACAAAACCAAGGCAGCAAAAGTGTTAGGGGTTGGACGAGCAACCCTTTACAGGTTTTTAGAAGAAAATGAGAATATCAAAGTGGAGTATGACTTCTAAAAACAAGATATTGCGTCCGACCTCTGTTTTTTCAGGCGTTTCCCAGTTCTTTTTTCAACCATTGTTTAACTTCACCATCCACCGCATAGACGCCTTTCATAAAACCATTTTGTTTTGAAAACCTGGTACGAATTTTTTCAGGTATTTCAATCAACGCAAGCTCCTGTGCATCCTCTGAACTGCGTTTGATCAGATAGATAACCGGTTTTTCTTTCCAGGTGTTCACTACAAAATAATGGGAAACATCATTTTTGGAGCGAATGACATAATTCCCCCTGGCCCAGTTGTTGCCCCACTCCAGGTAAAGTCGTACAGCCTCCTCCGGAGTCATATCCCAGTCAATGGCATTGATAAGTTCACGATCCGTTTTCAGATCCTTCAGTGATTTTAACATAAAGTCATCCTATCTTTTCATTGGTTATTTTTCAGTATAAAATAGCAAGCATCGTGCCACTTTTCCTTAGTTCCTGTTGTGTTTTGGCTTGTAATCTAACAAACAGTAATTAATGTTAAAAATAAAGAAAAAGAAATAAAATGGGCAGTTCGAGAGCTGGCAAATTCAAATATCGTATTGTATCAAACGCTATTGTATCATATTAAACGTGATACAGCTGGGAGGGGAGTTTCGACATGAATACAGACAAAACAAACCTTGAAAACAATAGGGCGAACCGGCTTGTGAATGAAAAAAGTCCCTATCTCCAGCAGCATGCCTATAATCCGGTGGACTGGAATCCTTGGGATCATGAGGCTATTGCCCGTTCCATAGCCGAAAACAAACCGATTCTTCTTTCCATTGGATATTCAGCATGCCATTGGTGTCATGTCATGGAGAAAGAATCCTTTGAAGATAGACAAACCGCTGAAATTATGAATCGGTATTTTGTGAACATCAAAGTTGACCGAGAGGAGAGGCCTGATTTGGACACCATCTACATGGCTGCGGTTTCTTCAATAACAGGCAGGGGTGGATGGCCTTTGAATGTTTTCCTTTCGCCGGGATTAAAACCGTTTTTCGGCGGCACTTATTTTCCGCCGGAGGACCGTTTTGGCATGATGTCTTGGAAATCCATTCTGATAAGAATCGCAGAATTATGGAAAGATCCTGCCGGGAGAGCAAATATTCAGAACACAGCAGAGGACTTGACCCAAAGGCTCCAGAGTTATCTTTCAAAACCAGGAAGGGCTTTTGATGAATTGCCCGAGCCGACCCGGAACCTTTTGGAATCGGCCAAGGGCCATTATGCAGAGCTTTTCGACGAAAAAAACGGTGGCTTTGGCCCTGCACCCAAATTCCCGTCTCCAGTGATCCAGAATTTTTTACTGGCCTATGAGGAGGGTAAAAATACAAAAGAGCATGAAAAGACCCTGAAAATGGCAGTTTCCACTCTTGTTGCCATGGCCGGAGGCGGCATCTATGACCAGTTGGGCGGGGGGTTCCATAGATACGCCACCGACGCCAAGTGGCATGTGCCTCATTTTGAAAAGATGCTTTATGATAATGCCCAATTGATGACCAATTATTCAGAGGCCTTTGTTCGAACCGGTCAGGAGCTTTTCAGAAAAGTCGCCATGGAAACAGGGGATTATCTGATTCGGGACATGAGGGATTCCAGGGGAGGTTTTTATTCGGCAGAGGATGCGGACAGTATGGAGGTTGACCCTCTTTCCGGCTCTCATGGGCATTCAGAAAAAAAAGAGGGCGCTTTCTATGTTTGGCAACAATCGGAATTTGAGGGAATTTTAGGAGAGGGCACTCTATGCAGTGAAGCTTTGGCATATTATTTTGGTGTGAAGCCCCATGGAAATATTGAAAATGATCCCAATAAAGAGTTCATCATGAAAAATATTTTATACAAGGCCCATTCCATTGATGATGTTTCAAAGCAGTTTGGCGTTCCGTTTGATCAGGCATCGGTTTTGATTACAGAGTCGAAGGAAAAGCTTTTTACAGAAAGAAATAAAAGGAATCGTCCGGGGCTTGATGACAAGATCATTACTTCATGGAATGGCCTTGCCATTTCCGCCCTTTCCAGGGCTTTTAAGGTATTTCAGGAAGCAAAATACCTCCATGCCGCCCGGGATGCTTCTGAATTTATATGGAAAAACCTTTATGATTCCGATTCGAAAAAACTCTTTCGAAGATGGAGACAAGGCGAAAAGAAAGTGTTCGGGCTCTGTGAAGATCATGCTTTTCTCGTTCAGGGCTTGCTGGATCTTTTTGAGGCAGATTCCGATGAAAAATGGCTCCATCGAGCCCTTGAACTTGCTGAAACCCAGGTCCTGCACTTTTACGACTCGGAAAATGGCGGGTTTTTTATGACAGGAGATGATCATGATCCCCATCTCATTATTCGAATCAAAGAGGAAAACGACAATGTGCTACCCGGAGCCAACTCCGTGTCCGCGATGAACCTACTTCGTCTGGGGAAAATTTTCAACCAGAAGGATTTCATTGACATGGCCGGGAAAACCATCAACCTTTTTCGCTCAAAGATGAAAGAATTCCCGGGTTCCATGCCTCAGATGTTGGTGGCGCTTCAAATGTTTGAAAGGGAAAAATGATATTTCATGACCATGAGTTTTATGACTGTGCCATGAATCCCACCGTAATTTAAGGAGATAATTTTCTGTAAATCGGGAATAAACATGGTGTTGTATTAAATAAATGGGTTGAAAATATCCTAAAGGTATATTACTTTTAACCTACATGGAAAATGCAAATATCCACTTGTTGGGTACCTGCTGAATATTCTGTGCTCGGCTTTTAAAAACCTATAAATTCCTGTTGATTACCGTTCAATGAAAGGAGCGCATGATGCCAGCGCCAACGGTCATGGTTTTCTCCCTGAGTACCTGTAGTCACTGCAAATCAGCAAAGCGGTTTCTCGACGATTGCAAGGTGCAATATGAACATATGGATGTAGATCTTCTCACCGGAGACGAGAGAAAAAAGGTGGTTGAAGATGTTAAAAAATTGAACCCGAAATGCTCTTTTCCCACCATTAAAATAGGAGACAAAGTTGTGGTGGGTTTTAAGGAGACGGAGATCAAGGAGGCACTCGGGTTATAATGGAAATCAAAAAATTATATGAGATGCTGAAAAAAAGCCAGGAGGAAAAGGGGTATTTTTTTAATAAAGATAAAACCCGGGTTTTTGAACTTCTGGAAGCTTTACTGGTCAACAAGGAACGTTATGGATACATGGTCTGCCCGTGCAGGCTTGCTGCAGGAGATAGGAGCAAGGACAAGGACATTCTCTGCCCCTGTGAGTACAGAAACTCTGATGTGAAGGAATTCGGGAGTTGTTATTGTAATCTCTATGTTTCAAGAGAATGGAACCAAGGGACCATGGCCCATGATTATGTTCCCGAAAGAAGACCCCCTGAAAAATTGTTCTAAGAGCCCATACCCCGGGGAATCAACGTGATAAAGGAGGATGAAATGGCTGAAATTAAAAGAAAACAAGTCTGTGAATGTGTCAATTGCGGAAACGAAGCGGAAATGGTTGTTACCTGCTCCCTTCCGGATGCTGAAGCAGAGCAAGCCCCGCCCGGCACCCGGGACAAGGAAGCAAAGAAAATCAAAGGAACTGCCACATGCAGCCAATGTGGAAACGAAGCTGATATGTGGATTGAGTACTAACCGTATCAATGGATCCCATAACAAAAAAATATGGCATTTGTGACCATTTGGAATAAAATTCCCGTTGTAACTCTGGAGATAGGCCCTTGAGGAAAACACAAACCCTGAGACTCACCCGGCAGCGATCCATTATATTGCAGGAACTTCAAAACCTGAAAACACACCCGAATGCTGATGAAATTTACGAAATTGTTCGCAAGGATATTCCCAGAATCAGTTTGGGAACCGTTTATCGGAATTTGGAGATCCTTTCGGATATCGGGCAAATCCAGAAGCTTGAGCTTGGCGGAACCGTAAAGCGCTTTGACGGGAATACGGAAAACCACTACCATATTCGATGTGTCCACTGCAACAAAATCGTGGATGCATCCATGGATTTGATCAAGGATTTGGAAAAAAATCTTAATGGAAACAGCGGCTTTACCATTCTTGATCACCGACTTGAATTTTTGGGGATATGCAGGGATTGTGAAGAAAGCCTATCCAACCTTGAAGAGGAAATCGCTAAACCCATGTGAAGGCTGACTTCCGTATTCCTACCCATGAAAAACACCTACCATCATTAGATTTGATCCTTTGTCACAGAACAAGAGAAAAAGCGTACTGTGAAACACTTCTGTATCGTAAAGAAAGATGAAAATTGCATATCCAAGTTGACAAGACAGTTTATTCCATAATATTAATTTGTTATGGCCGAATTTCCCGGATCATCGTAAGAACGGTCAGCCCTGAACGTATCGGAATGAAAATTGCCAACCGCTTTGTGCCCATTTCCAGATTTCAACTCATGCTCTTTAACAATATGATATTAAAAGTGAAATATATTTCCAACTAGGGTTTCAGCTTATTGGCACGGAAATTGATCTAAATTAATCTATAGATCACTGAATAATATTATAACTCAAATCCGGTCAAATAATTTGAAACCCTGCGATCAAAACATAAAAATGACCTTGGATCTGGTCAACCAGATGATTGGTCTTGCCAACAAGGGGGACCGGGATAGGGAGGATACGACCTGCGGTATCCTTTATGGTATTTTGCGGGATTCGGCCTACAAGATCAAAAAACTGGCTGAAGAAGAAAAATCTGCCCACCAGAAAAAAGGCTGGTGGATCGAGGACGGCGAGATTTGAATAGGATCAAGGCAATAGAAGATAATGGTCTTTCATCATCAATCCATCATAAAGAAAGGAAGGAACAATGGCCCAAGTAAATGAAGTATATAAATGCATGGTGTGTGGAAATATCATTGCGGTTTTGCATGGAGGGGCGGGAGAACTTACATGCTGCGGTCAGGCCATGAAACTCTTTGTTGAAAATACAACCGATGCCGCCAAGGAAAAACATGTTCCGGTTATTGAAAAAATTGCCGGTGGTGTGAAAGTCTCTGTGGGTGAAGTGGCCCATCCAATGACTCCTGAACATTCTATCGAATGGATTGAGATCCTGGCCGATGGAAAATCCTATCGTCAATTTCTGAAACCCGGAGATGCCCCGGTGGCGGTTTTCAATATTGAAGCCAGTAGCATTACTGCCAGAGAGTATTGCAACCTTCATGGTTTGTGGAAAAAATAATAATCCTGGTACAAGGATTATTCATCCGGGCGATTTTCCCTGGAGCAAGTTTTCCCCACAGCATCAGGGACGCCTGAACAGGAGGAATAATATGACAAGTTGGAAATGTACAAAATGCGGGTATTCTTTCCAGGCGGAAAAGCCTCCCGAGACTTGCCCGTCCTGTAAAGCCAAATGTGAATTCGTGGACAATTCGTGTTACACGCCGGATTGTGAGCAGAGCGGAATTGATTCGCGTATCAAATGATTCCCGCTTTGCATTTTTGCATTGAGCCATGAAGATGTAAATTACCCCGAAAAGGAGGATATCATGACAACGCCAAATCATTGCCCTGGATTTGAACAGTTCAAGCATCTGAAATCCTTTATTTGTAAATGCCCTGAATGCGGGGCTGAAAATGAAATTTTTTCAGATGAATTTGATAAAACCCGAAAATGTGTTTCATGCGGCAAGCAAATCGATTTCGCCCAGTGTAAAATGGATGCCGGGGCATAATGATTCAACCATAAACCATGGGATCCAACTTAGACCTATTTACATACTCGGTTTTTTTGTCAGACGCTACGGTTATGAAGCGGTTCGAAGGAAAATGGAAATGAGGTTGATTAAAAAGCTGGGTGCGGGTTTTATGATATTGTTTTTCTGCGCAGCTGTGTTCGGCGCAGAGGAAAAGAATGAGGCAAAGATTTTACTTCATGGCGGGAACAACGGCGAGGTCTCTTTTGACCACAAGCTCCACCAGACGATATTAAAGGATTGCAGCCTCTGCCATATGCTTTTTCCCCAAGAGACCGGAGGGATTCAAAAATCCGTTAAAGAGGGAAAGTTGAAAGAGAAGCAGGTGATGAATACCTTGTGCATCAACTGCCACAAGGAAAAGAAAAAGGCCGGTGTCAAGGCAGGGCCTGTGACCTGTTCCCGTTGCCATAGCAAAAAATAAGGAGCCGAAATCATGCTGGTTTTAGGACTGCAGGGCAGCCCCAGGTTGAAAAGCAATACCAATTTCCTGCTTTCAACCTTTCTGGATGAAGCGGAAAAGCTGGGCGCCCGAACCCATTTGGTGCATGTGGATCAGAAGAATATTCTTCCTTGCAAGGAATATGTGGTTTGCGAGAAAAAGGGGTATTGCCCCATTCACGATGACATGGAAACGGAAATCTATGCCTTGTTGCGGGAGGCGGATATTGTAGTCGCGGCCACGCCCATTTTTTTTTACAACACCACCGCCCAGCTTAAAGCCCTGATTGATCGGAGCCAGACCCTCTGGGCCAGGAAATACCGGCTGAACCTCACGGATCCCAATCGAAATTGGCGAAAGGGTTTTCTCTTGGCGGTTGGGGCAACTCGGGGTAAAAACCTCTTTGAGGGGATTGACCTTACCATGAAGTATTTTTTTGATGCCGTGGGGGCGTCCTACGACAGCACCGCCATGCTGGCCTATCGCCAGATTGAAAAACCCGGCGATATGAAAAACCATCCCACCGTGATTCAGGATGTGAAGGAAAGGGTAGCCGGATTGATGGCCCCTTTTACGGGTCGGAAAAAAATTCTTTTCGCCTGCCGCGAGAATGCCTGCCGGAGTCAGATGGCCGGGGCTTTTGCCCAATTGCATGCCGGAGACAAAATCGAAGCCTATACGGCGGGCAGTGAACCAGCGCAACAGGTGAGCCCGATCATGGAAAAGGTTATGGCGGAAAAAGGCATCGACATGGGGTTTAGAAAGCCCGGGGCACTGAACCAGGCGATCGCTGAAACAAGCCCCGACATTCTCGTGACCATGGGCTGCGGGGAAAATTGCCCTTTTGTACCGGGATGCAAAAGGGAGGACTGGAACCTGCCGGATCCTACAGGGAAACCTATTGAATTCATGAGGGATTTGAGGGATAAAATTGAAAATAAAGTTAAAAACCTTATTCAAGAGGTCAGCGCATGAAAAAATATCTCATTGTGGGCAATGGCGCAGCTGGCACCTCCGCGGCTGAAGAAATCAGGAAAAAGGACGCAACCGGGGAGATAACGGTTCTCTCCAATGAAGACATGCCTTTCTATTCCAGAATCAGGCTGCCGGAGTTTATGTCCAAAGAAATTCCCGAAGAAGCATTGATCATAAAAAAGAAAAAATGGTATGAAGACTTGAATATTCGTCTGGAATTGAAAACCACGGTGGTTCAAGCCGATGCCGACAAAAAGGTTGTCACTTCGGTAGAAGGCAAAACCTTTTCCTATGACGCCCTGCTCATCGCAACCGGGAGCCACTCCTTTATTCCTCCGATTCAAGGTTTGGAAAAAGAGGGCGTCTTTTCTGTCCGGAATGTGGAGGATGTAAGGCATATTCTTCATTATGCTGAAGCCACAAAGGATGTGGTGCTCATCGGGGGGGGACTGCTTGGACTTGAGTGCGGAAATGCCATTCGGAAGCTCGGGAAAAAAGTCACGGTGGTGGAATTCTTCCCCAGGCTTTTGCCAAGACAGCTGGATGTTGAAGGAGCTCAACGTCTTCAAGTCATGATGGAAGCCATGGGGTTTGATTTCGTGTTGGGGGCGAAAACCAAGGCAATTACGGGAAACGGAAAAGTTTCCGGGGTTTTGCTGGAAGGCGGTCCCGAGATTTCCGCCCAAATGGTTCTCATTTCAGCCGGGGTGAGGCCCAACCTGGAAATGGCTGACTTTCTGGGGCTTGAAAAGGACAAGGGAATCAAGGTGGATGGGCAAATGAGAACAAGTATGCCGGATGTTTTCGCCGCTGGGGATGTGGCTGAATTCAAGGGCATGGTTTATGGAATATGGCCGGCAGCAACGGACCAGGGGAAAATTGCAGCCGCCAATATGGCCGGAGATTCAACGGTCTATGAAGGAACTCCCATGTCCAACAAATTAAAAGTAGTGGGCATTGATCTGGCCTCTGCCGGGAATATTGATACGGAAAATCAGATGGAATCCAAAATCCTGAAAAATGGTGATACCTATAAGAAAATTGTTTTCTCGGATAAAGTCATTGCAGGGGCAATCATGCTGGGGGACACAAAGAATTTCAATAAAATCGTAAAAATGATGGCGGATCAGAAAGATATATCACAAATCAAGGACGGCCTTTTTTAAATAAAGGTCATATTGAAACATCAATGCAATAACAATGCAATGGAGGTTGAAAATGGATAAATATGTATGTTCAGTCTGCGGATATGTGTATGACCCTGCGGAAGGGGATGAAGCCAATGGTATCGCGGCAGGAACCGCCTTTAAAGATCTTCCGGAGGATTGGACTTGTCCTGTTTGCGGGGCCACCAAGGAAGATTTTGAAAAAGAGGAATAGTCTCAGGTCCGATTTTATCCCATACCCTTTACTGCACACCGGCAGTAAAGGGTATCTATTTTGGGAATGCGGGTTTAAAACCCGTGGTTCATGATCATTTTTTTGGAATAAAGAAGGATAACCAATGAAGCTTGTAGAAATTGCCAAGGGTATTTACGACGTTGGGGTGAAGGACTGGAACATTCGAGATTTTCACGGTTATTCCACGTATCAAGGGACAACGTACAATGCATTTCTGATTGTGGATGAAAAAGTGGTTTTGATCGATACGGTGAAAAAAGAATTCACCGATCAGTTCATCGAAAATATTTCGGCCATTGTGGACCCCCGAAAAATCGATTTTGTCATCAGTAACCACACGGAAATGGACCATTCTGGAGGCCTTCAAAGAGTGATGCATCGTATCGGTGAAGAAAAACCCGTGTTTTGTTCAAAAATGGGTGCAAAGAATCTTTCCCTTCACTATGGCACCAAGATGAATTACCAGGTTGTTGATTCCGGCAGTGAAATGAAAATAGGTGCCCGTACCCTTCAGTTTCTGGAAACCCGAATGTTGCACTGGCCGGACAGCATGTTCACCTATCTTAAAGAGGATAAAATTTTATTTTCAAGCGATGCCTTTGGCCAGCATTACGCAGGGCATGAAAAATATGATGACGAGATCGGAGATGCCATCATGCCCCACGCCGGGAAGTATTTTGCCAATATTCTCCTGCCCTATGCACCCCTGATTCTGAAACTGGTGGATGAGGTGGTTCGACTCGGGCTGGAAATCAAAATGATCTGCCCGGACCACGGCATTCTGTGGAGGAAAGACCCGGGGAAGATCATCAATGCCTATGTGGCTTGGAGCAAACAGAACCCCGAAAACAAAGCCGTGGTGGTGTATGACACCATGTGGCAGAGCACCCGAAAAATGGCCGAAGCCATTGTGGAGGGATTGATTTCAGAGGGGGTTCCGGCCCAACCCCTGAATCTTCGGAACTCGCACCGAAGTGATGTCATGACCGAAGTCATGGATGCAAAAGCCGTGATCGTGGGCTCCCCCACCCTGAACAATGGGCTTTACCCCACAGTGAGTGATTTTTTAACCTATATGAAGGGCCTGAAACCCCAGAATAAAATCGGCGGAGCCTTTGGCTCCTTTGGATGGAGTGGTGAATCCGTGAAACTGATTCATGCCGAACTGGAGGCCATGAGGTTCCGAATGATGGATGCGGATTTGAAGATTCAATATGTTCCGGATGGGGCGGGGATGGAAACCTGTATCGAATATGGCCGCAAAATTGCCAAAGCCATAAAATCATAAGTTTGAACAAGGATGGATGATGAAAACGCCGGTTGTTGAATTGAGTGATTGTATCCTGTGTGAAGTATGCCGTTCTGTGTGCCCCTCGGTTTTTCACTTGAATGATTCCGGCTTCATCCAAGTGATCCCCATGGAGCGCTATCCCGAGGATGAGGTGGCCGAAGCGATCAAGAACTGCCCTTCAAATTGCATCCAATGGGAGGATGTCTGATTGAGGCCCATGAAAAAAGAAATTCGCGAGCAGCTCTTTAAGGCTGATACTCCCGAGGCCTTTCAGTCTTTCCTGGAATTGCCGGCGTCCTCCGTCATCGGGGCGCTTTTTTCCTTGTTTTTAGACAAGGAGGAATTGATCCGATGGAGGGCCATTTCAGCCTTTGGCATTACGGTCAACCATATGGCGGAGAAGAAAATGGAATCCGCCCGGGTGATCATGCGCAGGCTTATGTGGAGTTTGAATGACGAATCAGGGGGGATCGGATGGGGATCCCCCGAGGCCATGGGGGAGATCATGGCCCGGAATAGGACCCTTGCCAAAGAATACCATAGAATCCTTCTATCCTATGCCATTGAAAACCAAAATTACCTGGAACTTGAAATGTTGCAAAGGGGGCTTCTCTGGGGCATTGGCCGTCTTGGACGGCAGTACCCGGAATTGGTGAAACCGTCCGCTGTTCACCTCAACCCCTTTCTTCTTTCCAAGGATGTCTGCCTTCGGGGGCTTGGGGTTTGGGCTGCCCTTCCATTAAAGGATGAGGTTAATTTAAGCTTGTTGATGGGTTTGACGCAAGATCCCGCTTCTATTTCCGTATACGATGAGTTCATCCTGAAAAATCTTTCCATCGCCGGCCTGGCTGAACACGCAGTGAAAAGCCAGGGCAAACTCTAATCCTTTGGCCTTTTTTCAATTCAAAGGCTTTTGCAGGCCGGGAGCGTTTTAGCCTGCAAAAGCCATTTTCAATTAGGAGGCCATTCGAAAGGTCACTTTTTCATCTCGGTGACGTAGAACCCGTAATTCCCCCGTTTAAACAGGATTTTGACGGTGGCCCGATTTTTATCTCGGTTCACTTCGGTGAAAAAAGCCTCCTTGTTGTCCACAGGTACCCGGTTGACTTCTTTGATCACGTCCCCCCGTTTTAAGCCCGCCGCATCGGCCTTTCCTCCAGGTTCCGTAGCCGTTACCACGACTCCGGTTTCATTTTCGGCATATCCCAGTTGCTGTGCATCTTCTGCTTTTAAGGTTTCAACGCTTAATCCAAAAGCATTTTGGGTGTCCGATCCCCCCCGGGCCATCATTTCTCCTTCTTTCCTCTTGGAAAGCGTAACGTAAACCGTTTTTTCCTTTCCATTCCGAATCAGGTCAATTTTTGTGTTCTTGCCCACGGGTGAATTGGCGATCTGCATGGACAATTCCTTGGGCGTGCTCACGGATTTCCCGTCAATGGTCACAATGAGGTCATTGGGCTGAATGCCCCCCAGGTCTGCAGGGTCCCCTTTATAAACTTGGGTAACCAGGACTCCCTTGGATTTTTTGATGCCGTAATATTCCGCAAGCTCCGGTGTCAATTCCTGGATGCCCACCCCCATCCATCCCCGGGTGACCTCACCGTTTTCCTTTAATTGGTCAATGATGCCCTTGGCCAGGTTGATGGGAATGGCAAAACCGATGCCCTGACCCCTTGCAATGATGGCAGTATTGATGCCGATCACCTTTCCATCCATGCTGATGAGTGGTCCGCCGCTGTTACCCGGATTGATGGATGCGTCGGTTTGAATGAAATCATCATAGGGTCCGGAGCCGATGGTTCTTCCCTTGGCGCTTACAATCCCTGCGGTTACGGTTTGTTCCAGTCCAAACGGGCTGCCGATGGCCGTTACCCAGCTTCCCACTTTCAAGCTGTCCGAATCCCCCAAGGGTAGAGATTTCAAGCTTTTCGCTCCGGATATTTTGATCAGGGCCAGATCGGTATTGGGATCACGGCCCACGATTTCTGCGTCATATTCTTCACCCCCCGCCAGTTTCACCTTGATCTTGTCGGCGTCTTCAACCACATGGTTGTTGGTGACGATATACCCCTTTTCATCAATCACGAAACCTGAGCCAAGACTCTGCTGTTTATAATCAGGATTCGGGTTATTCTTGAGAAAAGGAGGGAGCATATCTTCAAAATTTTTGTCATTGCCGAAAGGGCTTCCGAAGAAGTGTTCAAAGACTCTTCCTCCGCCTTTAACGGTTTTTTCCGTACTGATATTGACAACTGACGGTTTGGCGGCTTCGGCGATCCCGCTGAAACTTCCGGGGATCAGAAAATCGTTTTCGGAACTCGCAAAGGTCTGGGCTGCATTCGAAAGCAAAAGAGAACAGACCATGCCGGTCAATCCGATGAAAGTACCAAGGATTTTTAAATATTTCATGTTTGATAACCTCCTGATAGAATCTGTTTTGAACTGATGTTATTTTTAGCCTACTCTAAACCAATTAAATGACCGCACCATGACGACAGGATTACCATTTGGTCATTTTTGAAGCGGCTCCGCCAAAGGAAGCCTGATGAGAAAAATGCTGCCTTTACCCGGGGTGCTGGTAACGGAAATGGTCCCACCGTGGGATCTTACCATGGCTTTGGCCAAGCTGAGGCCCAGGCCGGTACCGGGCATGGAACGGCTTTGATCACAGCGGTAAAATCGTTCAAAAATAGGATCAAGATCCTTCTGTGAAATACCGATTCCTGTATCCATCACCTCAACACAACCTGTTTTACCGGAATCGACATAGGTTCGGAGGGTCACAGAACCCCCGGATGGGGTGTATTTTATGGCATTATCCAATAGATTGGCAATCATTCTCTGAATCATGGGCCGATCCCCATGGATTTGGAATGGGCCCTCATTCCTGAAGGCCAGTACAATGTCTTTGTCTTCAGCCGCAGGCAAGAACAGCTCACAGGCCTGCTCTGCCAGCTTGTCCATGGAGATCAAATCATTTTCCTTTTTTACGACCCCGGCCTCTGTCTTTGAGATCACCAGCATGGTGTTGATCATATCCAGGAGGCGATCGCATTCTTCAATGGTGCTGGCGGCCATGTTTTCAAATTCATTCATGGGGCCCGGGGTTATGAGGGTGACTTCGGCAAGTCCCCGAATTCTAGTGATGGGGCTTCTCAAATCATGGGCGATATTATCGCTGATATCCTTGATGTTTTGAACCAGAGTCTGAATGTGGTCCAGCATTCGATTGAAAGTCATGGCCAGTTCATTAATTTCGTCATCCCGCTGATTTAAAGGCACCCTTTCATCCATGGCACCTTCTGCGATGTATTTTGCCGTTTTGGTCACGGCTTCCACGCCGAGTGTGGCCCTTCTGGCCATGAACCAGCCGATCCATGCTGAAAAGACAATCAGAGCCGCCATGACGGCCATGAACATTCTCTGAAACGCCTCGATGAAACGGGTCTGGTTTTCCATGGATTGACCCAATTGCAGCAATATACCAGGGCCGATGATGCCATAGAGAATTCTCACCTTGTGTTTCTGGGAAATGGCTGTGGTTTCGATCACGGGCTTTTGGTCCTGAAGCAGTTTTTTCAGCGATTCCCGGCTGATTTCGATGTTTTTCCAGAAGGACATGTTGGAGGAGGAAAAGGTAGTACCGTCCGGATAGAGGAGTCGAACAAAGATCTTCTTTTCCCCGGCGGCCTGGGCTTCCAGAACCACCACACGTTTGACTGCTTCAATCCCGTTTAGATGCATAAGAGAGGATAGTTCCTTGTCCCTGCTGAGGAGTTCCTGATCGGTGGCGTTTTGCAGAAACGTGTTGATGAAAACGTAAAACAGCAGAAAGGCGATCCCGGAAGAAAAAATGGAAACTCCGGCATACCAGAGGGTGAGTCGAAAAGCCAGGGTTCGAAGGACCTTAAACCGGCTCTTTGAGAACATACCCCACTCCTCGTACCGTTTGGATCATTTTTTCCACAAAAGGCTTGTCGATTTTGTCTCTCAAACGGCAGATTCTAGCCTCAACCACATTGGTTTGCGGATCGAAATTATAGTCCCAGACATGCTCCATGATCATGGTTTTAGACACCACCCGGCCCTTGTGACGCATGAGATAGGCCAGTAAGGAAAATTCCAGGGGTTGAAGCTCGATGGATAGGCCTTTCCGAATCACCTGGCGTGTGAGCAGGTTGACGGAAAGGTCCCCCGCGGTGATGGAAGCAGGTTCGGTGGCTCCCGATGATCTTCGAATCAGAGCTTGGATTCGGGCCAGCAGTTCGGAAAAGGCAAAGGGCTTGGTGAGGTAGTCATCTCCTCCGGCATAGAGCCCTTTCACTCTATCGTCGATGGTTCCCATGGCGCTCAGAATAATCACCGGGGTATTGATTTTCTGCTTTCTCATGCTTTCGATCAGGGTGAGTCCGTCCAGGCCGGGCAACATAACATCAATCACCGCAGCATCATAAGGTTCTGTGAGGGCCAGATGAAGGCCATCTTCGCCATTTGCCGCGTGATCCACGGCAAACCCTGCGGCCCGAAGGCCTTTCAGAATAAAGAAAGCAATTTTTTCATCATCTTCGGTTAGCAGTATTCTCATGGGTCGCCGTGACTTTTTGGTTCCGCTCTTCTTGTTCCGCTCTTTTGGGTCGTCCACCACTGGTAAGGATCGGGATTTGCCTTTTCATTCAGGTTTCTTGATGGTATACAATTTTTTATTACAGCAAAAACATTCAATTGTCAAAATTCAAAGGAGTGGTAGGCTCCACGCCATGGCAAGATTCATTGTCTTCTATCTTCTGATTTACGGACTGCTTCACGCAGTATTTTTCCACCGGATCACCCTGGCCTTCCCCCTTAGGGGGTGGCTCCTGGTTTTGGTTTTGGGGTTTCTCCTTCTCATGATTTTATCCCCCATGATATCGAGGATGCTGGAAACCAGGGGGCATGATTTTGCAGCCCGAATCGCCGCCTTTGTCGGCTATGCCTGGATGGGGTTTATCTTTTTTGCATTCCTGGGAAGTCTCTGCCTTTATCTGGTGGATGGGTTTTCCTGGGTATCCCGGCTGATATTTCCTGGATTCCATGTGTTGACCGATAAAATCCTGATGACAGGGTTGATGGGGTTGATCCTCGGGGTTATGGGGTATGGTGCTTATGAAGCCCTGAATTTGAGAGTCGAAAGGCTCACCCTCCACACTCAAAGACTGCCCGGAGAAGTGGATCGCCTTCGAATCGTTCAGATCTCGGATATTCATCTGGGTATCATCAACAGGGATGCTTTCCTTGGAAAAGTCATGGACAGGGTAAGGCAGGAAAAGCCCGATATGCTGGTTTGTACCGGGGACCTGGTGGATGGCTCCATGACCAATTTAATGCATCTTTCCGATCTCATAAAAAGCGTCAATCCTGACTACGGCAAATTCGCCGTCACGGGCAACCATGAATACTACGCCGGGCTGGACCATGCCCTTGATTTTATGAAAAAGTCGGGATTTGAAATCCTGCGGCAGGAAGCCAAAACCGTCCATCAGGTCATCAATGTAGTTGGGGTGGATGACGGAGGCCGATACAGCAAGGTCCAAGCGGCGGAAACCCTTGGCAAGGCGGCCAATGGCCTGTTCACCCTCTATCTGGTGCATCGGCCGGATCTCTCACCCGAATCAAAGGGGCTTTATGATCTTCAATTGTGTGGCCATACCCATAACGGCCAGATATTCCCTTTTAATTATTTTGTGGCGACCCAGTTCCCTTTGCTCAAAGGATTTCACCGGCTTTGCGAACGTTCCAGTCTTTATATCAGTCGTGGCACAGGCACCTGGGGACCTCCCATTCGATTTCTTTCCCCTCCTGAAATCACAGTCATTGACATCATAAGGGGGGATGGGGGGCCTTGAGACCGAGCCATTTTTTGGCAGCTGAAACGCCGAATTCAAAGCCTTCGGCCAGTTTTACCCTGCCATGGCTGATGCGGTTGAGCTTAAATTGTTCCGGAGGATAAAGGATCGAGATGCCGGGATGGTTGAGGTAGAGATCATCTATGATGGCATTATAGCCTATAAATCGTTGATCCAGGGCCTCCACCAAATAACGGTATTTTTCATCCTTATAATAATTCTCATAAAGCGTCTTGACCCAGAAGGATTCCTGGCTTTTTCGGTACCCTTTGTAATGGGACATGACCACTAGAATGTCTTCTTCTTTGTAGCCCAGATCCAGGGCTTTTTTAAAAGGGATGGGATCCAGAAGGGCGCCGTCCAAAAATTGATGGTTCCGGTATTTTACAAAGCCTCTGTAGAGATAAGGGACCGCTGCCGTGGCTTTGAGGGCGGTTACGATATCATCCTCTCTGGAGTTGAGATAGACCGTTTTCGGTTTGGTGTATGGGGTACAATCGGTTGCAGTGATGAGCACCGGACAGCATTTTTTCAGCATTTTGATATCCATGGGGTCATCGCCGTTGATGATGGTTTCAATGATCCAGTCAATATCCAGAATATGTTTGTCAGGATGGATCACATTGGAAAAGTTGATGAAATCAGCGGATGGAATGTAGGTGAAGAAGGCGTCCCGGGCCAGGTGGATTTGATCTGAAGCATAAAGGGCGCCGTTTAAGGCTCCGGCTGAGGATCCGATGATGATTTCCCAGGGAAAATAGTGTTTATCGGTAAAGGCCTGCAAAACACCGGTTAAGAACACGCCCCTCATGCCGCCCCCTTCAAGAACCAGAGCTTTTTTCCTGAGATGAGAAGGAAAGGGCCTGAAACATCTGTCGAAGAAGTCGGAAAACCTTTTGCTGATTTTCATGTTTATTTATTTCTATGGTTTATTTATTTTGATGTTCGGTGTATTTACCAAATCCTTTTTCAATAATCAAGCACCGGAAGGCAGGGCCCTCCATAAAAGGCAATTATGATTTTAATCGTGGATGATGACCGGCAGATGCGGTACATCCTGTACCACATGTTAAAAAATGCAGGATACAACTGTCTGGTATCCGGCAGTGGCCATGATGCCCTGGCTTATCTGGAAAACAATCCCGTGGAGCTGGTGATTGCGGATATCATGATGCCTGAAATGAACGGGGTGGTGCTGCTTGAACAGATCAAAAAGCGAAGCAATACGGATGTGATCCTCATCACTGCCTATACTAGGGATTATCCCACCCATGAGATGATTGACAGGGGCGCGGATGACTTCATTCAAAAACCCATTTCAGGAAGTGAACTGATTCTCAGGGTGAAGCGGGTGCTGAAAACCAGAGCCCTGCTGGAGGAACGGAATCGCGCGGAGGCTGAAATCAGGGCCAAAGAGGCCCAGTTGAGGGCTCTTGCAGCCAGGACAGGAGATGTTGAGGAAGAAATGAGAAGAAATTTCGCCATGGAACTTCATGACCGAATCGGCCAGAACCTCACCGCCTTGAATATCAACCTCAGCCTTCTTAAAAGTGTGTTACCGGAGAATTCCGATCCTAGAAATACCAGGATCATAGAAGATTCCCAGAATCTGATTATGGAAACCGCAGAGCATACCCGGGATATCATGGGCAGGTTGAGGCCTGCGGCCCTGGATGATTATGGCCTGACCGGAGCCATCAAGGTCTATGCCAAGGCGTTTACTGAAAGAACAGGGATCCGGGTGGATCTGAATATGGAAAAGTATTTGAATCGCCTGCCGGTGATTGATGAGATGATTTTATTCAGGGTCTCCCAGGAAATCTTTACCAACATAGCCAAACACTCGAAAGCCAGCCTGGTTTCGGTTTTTCTTGAAGAAACCCCTGGCCGGGTTCATTATTCCATCGCGGATAATGGAAATGGGTTTGATCCTGAAATCCTCAGCAACCCTTCAATCAAAGCAGGATACGGCATTGCTACCATCCGGGAGCGATTAAGACTTAAAAACGCTGATTTCAAGCTGGATTCAAAACCCGGGAAGGGGGCGGTGGTTGAAATCGACTATTACCGTTAACAGATACAAAAGGATATGGACATCATGCCTTTAAAAGCAATGGAGATTTTAAGAGTCGGGACGGTTTTATTAGCTTCCGCGATCATTGGAAACTGGTTTATGGCCGAACAGAAGAAAAACAAGGTTCGGGGCTTACCCTGGTATCGGGTTTATTTGACGGTTCCGGGCATGATTATTGTCGCAGCGGTTTTAATTCTCCCCTTGATGCTGGTCTTCTTTAAACAGTGAAAGGCTCAGAACAGGTTGATTTTTTCCGGCGCTTTTTGGGAATCTCCTGGAATGCTTGTGCCTCCGCGCTCTTTTAAAGCCAGGATTTCCATATTGTTTACAAAATAGATTTTAATTTGGTAAATATCAGCACCGTATCGGTTTTGGGTTTTGGAGACCATAAGGGTGTCCCTTGAGAGAACCCAGTATTCAAGGCTTTCCCTATCCGATTCCAGCGCAACTGACTTGGGCTTGCCGTATTTTTCCCGAATACCGTCAATGAGGTGCTGACTGCCGGCTTCCGTAAGGATCTCAACCATAAGGGGTTTATGGTTCAAATTGGAAAACCATATTCGGATGTATTTAAAGAATTTATTGGTTTCAGGAGGGTATCTGTAGGTCAGGAGGGTGGTGTCGTGCTCCACGCGTTCATTGGAAACACCGTTCAACTTTTCATTCAATCCGGCTAATTCCGCAAATTCCTTTGCAAGTAGCCCCCTCTGTTGAATTTCAAGGTCAAGGGTGGTGCGGCGGGTTACAGCTTGAGCGCCAAAGGCTTTTTTTAATTCCTCCAGAGTGGAATCGTTCAATAATGTGTTCGATTCCATATTGAAAAACGTAAAGCTCTCCGGGAACGGTTCGTTCCCTTTGGATTCGGGCCCCTCGGTTTCTTTTTTTCCGCATGCGGTAACCAGGAAAAAAAGCGAAAGAATCACGGCTGTGACGGTGAATACCGGCCTGTTTTTAATCATCATTCTTTTTTTGTTAAGATCCATGGTGTTTATAATTTATCCGGACTATTCAGGGGGTTAATCGGATTATGCATTTTACCAAAATAATCTTTATCGTCATGGAATGTCAAGGGAATTGGACGGAAAGTTTGATGTAAAAGAAAAATTCATTCCATGGATTTGTAAAAGAATGGTGATGTCCTGGAGAATGACCTTGAAAAAACCGGCAAGCCTTGGTATTCGGTATTGCATTCCATGTCAATCCGACCATTTCCATCCAACGGTTTGACCGGTTAAAACAAAGGAGGCGGAAGATGTCCGACCAGGAACAAGATGATTTGACAGAAGGGGAAGGCCCTAGCTTTGCGGATCTTCTGGATGAATACAGCCCGAACGTAAAAGATCACCTCCAGGTGGGAGACAAGATAAAGGGGCGAATCATATCCATCAGTAAGGAAACGGTTTTCATCGATACGGGATCCAAAATCGACGGTGCAATTGACATCAAGGAACTCCTGGACGCCGAAGGTGCTCTGCCTTTTAAGCCGGGGGATAAGCTGGATCTTTATGTCATGGCCGTGGATGAAAGTGAGGTTGTTTTATCCAAAGCGGTTTCAGGGGCCGGTGGCGCTGCCATTCTCAAGGATGCCTATCGTAGCGCCATTCCTGTGGAGGGAAAGGTCACCGGACCTTGTAAGGGCGGTTTCAATGTGGAAATTATTAAACGAAGGGCCTTCTGTCCCATGAGCCAAATGGATATCGCTTTTGTGGAAAACCAGGAAAATTATACGGGCAAGACCTTCCCCTTCCTGATTATTCAATATGAGGAAAACGGAAAAAATATCGTGGTGTCCCGGCGCAAGCTTCTGGAAATGGAAGTAGATGTCCAGAGAAAAGAATTCCTGAAAGGTCTCACAACCGGAAGCATCCTTGATGGGAAAATTACCCGAATTATGCCCTATGGCGCCTTTGTTCAGATCGGCCCAGGCGTTGAGGGAATGGCGCATATCTCCGAGTTGAGCTGGTCGAAAATCCAGAAACCCGAAGAGGTTTTGTCCAAGGGCGAGCAGGTCAAAGCCCTGGTTCTGGACATCAAACCCCAGGAAAAGGGGCAGAAAGCCCCCAAAATTTCCCTTTCCATCAAACAACTGTTCCAAGACCCCTGGCATACCATCGGAGACCAATTCAAGGCCGGGGAAAAAGTAACTGGAAAGGTGACCCGGTGCATGCCATTCGGTGCTTTTGTGGAGATCGCCCCGGGGATTGAGGGCCTGGTCCACATCAGCGAAATGAGTTACACCCGCAGGATCTTGAAAGCGGAAGACGTGGTAAAGCCCGGCGAGGAGGTGTCGGTTGTGATCAAAGAGATCGATGCCGCCCACAGAAAAATTGCTTTAAGCCTCAAAGACGCGGACGGAGACCCCTGGGCCGACGTATTAAATCATTTCAAACCCGGTCAGTCGGTTACGGGGATCATCGAGCAGAAGGCAGATTTCGGACTGTTTGTTCAGCTTTCCGCGGGGATTGTAGGGCTTTTGCCTAAATCCAGCATCAACCGCTCCCCGGATGCCCAATCCATCGAAAAGCTCAAGCAGGGGGATTCCGTTACCGTTCTCATTGAGAATGTGGATACGGCAACCCGTAAAATATCCCTGACCCCTTCCTCTTCAGCGGAGGAAACGCAATGGAAGGAATATTCGGCGGATTCCGGTAATTCCATGGGAGCCCTGGGTGAAAAGCTTCAGTCCGCCTTTAACCAGAAAAAAGACAAGTAATTGGTTTTAAACCGATTTGATATTCTGAAGTTGCAAAAAACCCGCCCTGAATGATGAACATTCGGGCGGGTTTTTATTTGACGCAATGGCAGTATCAACCATGGGGAAAGTCACTCATCCATGATAAGCCATCAGGCAAAAATGTTGTCCGGTTTATAGGGATGAGTGCCTTCGATCACCTCGATGCCAGCTTTGGCTTTGATTTTCTTGATGATGATTTCGGCGTGGGGACAATGATCGGTAAGGCAAGGCCCGATGTGTATTTTGGTTGGTTTTTCGTTCATGGGCTTGTTCCATAGATTGACCTGGGCCAGGCGTGTTACGATGGCAGCTCCGGGGCAATCCCCGCAGCTTAGAAGTCCCATGACCTGGGAATCCTGGTCTTTGTATCGGCTGAACTCCCCTTCCCGCCGGTTGAATCCAACAAGGCAGCGTGAACAGCCGATGCACACATCATCCATGGCCCGCTTGCAGCCCACAATTAAAATTTTTTCCATATTTACGCCCTCTCACGGATCGGCAGGGACAAAGGCCTGCCGTTATGGTTGTTCCTTTTAAGATTCATTCATGATCTGGCCAAGCTGCCGGAGCAATTGCCTTGCATGCCCGGAATCCGGCTTTGAAGGCAAGTGGGCCAGAATTCCCAGGCCTTCACTTTGCTCATGGAAGAGGGCCTCATCCATGTCGCTGAGGATGGCTGTATAAATAAAGGCGTTTGCTTTAAGAAGCTCTCTTGCCAAGTCAAGACCGGATTCCTTCGCCGTGGAACCGTCGATGACGACCAGGGCAGGCTCTTGCGCTGAAGCGGTTTTCAAGGCTTCTTCCGGTGTTTCAACCTGGTTCAGATTGATATTATTATCCGATCGAAGCCCTTGAATAAACCCTTCCAGTTCTTCCCTTCTGGAAGAGACCAGAAGAATAACGGGTTTTGTGTTCATGATCCCACCACTCCAATAGGGGTTCAGCGATTAATGCCCGCCGCCACCTCCGCACGTGTGTTCCTGGCTGAACTGCGTCAATCTGCCTTCGATGGCCGCCTGGACAGCGTCTCCCACGGTACGGGTTTCTCCGCCATAATATACCTTGATGCCCACCTGGTTGAATCCCATGAGGGGCCTGAATCCCATGCCTCCGGCAATGAGGTGCTGGACCCCTTTACCTGCAAGGTATTGAACCGGTGCCATGCACCCTCCCTGCTGGTGGGGAATATTGGGGATGACCGATACTTCGCCGATGACTCCCTCTTCCACGCTCACCAGGGTGTACATGTCGCAATGTCCGAAATGGGCGCCGATGGACGCCTCCAAACCTCCGGGATTTTCAGAGGGTACTGCTATTAATAATTTGTTCACGATTCCTCCTAACTTTATTGGTTTTTGTTGATTCTGCGATGGAAACCACCCTTTCCCAGGCAGCTTTCAATGCCCGGGTGGTTTCACTTTCCATATATTCTGTCAGGGCTTGGCCCTGGACCATGGCGTTGACGAACCGTCGATCGAAGGGCAGTTCACCTGCCACAGACAGATTCTTCTCATGACAAAACATCCGGACATCCCTTGCCATTTGCTCATGGAGATCCTGTTTGTTTATGATCACGGCAACGGGCAAGGAAAAATGGTTGCACAACTCCACGGCCCGAATGAGGTCATGAAGCCCGGAAGGTGTGGGTTCGGTGACGATTACGGCCAGATCCTGGCCTGAAATGGAGCTGATGACAGGGCATCCAATACCGGGAGGGCCGTCTGAAATGACAAGGTCCGCTCCTTTGGATTCCGCCAGGTTTTTGGCCTCCTTTCTCAGCAGGGCCACCAGTTTTCCGGAATTTTCCTCTCCGGGGTAGAGTTGGGCATGAACCAGCGGACCGAAACGGGTATGAGAGATATGCCACTCTCCGCAGGGCTGGGACTCAAAGGTGATGGCTTTTTCCGGGCAGAAGGCGACACAGACCCCGCAGCCTTCACACCGAAGGGGGTTCACACGGAATTTGCCCTCATCGGAATCCAGGGCTTCAAACTGGCACATTTCCCGGCACTGACCGCAAGCGGAGCATTTCTCCTCAAGAATGGCAGCTTTAAACCCGCCAACAAAAGGTGTTGCCGGCGACGGGTCCGGCTGAAGCAACAGATGGAGGTCCGGGGCATCCACATCCAGATCGCAGAGGATGGAATTCCGGCTCAGGTGGGCAAAGGCTGCCGTGATGGACGTTTTTCCGGTGCCCCCTTTGCCGCTGATGATGAGGATTTCACGCATGGCGGACCTCCTTCAAAGAAGCTCCGTATTCTTGAATCAACCGGGCCAGGTCCTTGAAAACCTTTTCCATGCGAAGGGAACTTTGCGAAATGATTTGGCCTGCAGCATAGTCCCGGGCGATGGTGCGATCGAAGGGGATTTCAGCTAAAATCGGAAGATTCTCCTCTTTGCAGAACTGGTAAACCTCATCATTGCCCAGTCCGGCGCGGTTCACCACCACGCACATGGGTTTGTCCATGGAAGAAAAGGCCTTGTGGGCCAGGCGCAAATCAAATACTCCAAAGGGAGTGGGTTCTGTCACGAGAACAATGATATCGCTGTCCATGACTGCGTTCACTGCCGGGCAACTTACCCCCGGGGGTGCGTCAAAGAGCAGATCCGGCGGTGAATTCAGAAATCGGGCGTCTTCATGAACCTGATGGATCACTTGGCGTATCAGGGGCGGACTCATGGCCTCTCCCACGCGCAAACGGCCCATGACAAACCCGGCAGATCCGGCGGTTCCCCAGGAAATTTCCCCGAGGATTCTGTGGCCCCGGGAAATAGCCCCCTCGGGGCACACCCTCATGCATCCCCCACAACCGTGGCACATATCAGGAAAGGTAAGAATGGCTTTGTTTAAAACCGCGATGGCCTTGAACTGGCAGAATTCCGAGCATTTCCGGCAATAGGTGCATAGGTCCTTGGTGATTTCGGGGATCTCCATCAACGCTTCGCGGGAGCCCCGAAGAACCGGATTCAGGAATAGATGCAGATTGGGCTCCTCCACATCCAGGTCCACGGCGGTGACCGGGCGACCCCAGATGGCCGCAAGGGAACTGGTCACCATGGTTTTCCCGGTGCCGCCTTTTCCGCTTGCAATGGAAATCTTCATTTGCCCATTCCTTTGGCCTCGGAAGGTTCTGCCCAGGAAACCTGGCCTTTATTATACTGTTGCACAGCTTCCCGAACCGTCATATTTTCCAGGTTTTGGGCAATTTTAATGCCTGCGGCAGAAAGGGCGGCAAAGGCCTTTGGGCCTACATAGCCTGTCAATACAGCTCCGGCACCGGTATTTGCCAAGGTTTCCGCGGCCTGAATTCCGGCTCCCCGGGATCTTGCCTGGGCAGCTCCGTTTTCAACATAGCTGAATTCCAGGGTTTCCGGGTCCACTACGATGAACCCCGCCGCGCGGCCGAAACGCGGATCCACCAGATCATCCAGGGTTGGTCCGTCACTGGTTACGGCTATCTTTTTCATGGTTAAGTTCTCCTTTGTATCCGCATGCCCTGGTTCAGGGCGGTTTTGGATCATCATTGCGCCAGCCTTTGAAGGTGTAAACCCCGGTTGTTTTTCATTCTCACCCGGGCGATTGTGCTCGCCGCCGCGAATGATTTTCAACGCCAGACCCCCCACGATGGCTTTTGCCACCGCATACCTTGCGGAAGAGAGAATTCTACCGAAGGTCTGGCGGGATATGTTCATCTGTTGCGCTGCTTCCTCGTGGCTGAGCTCGTTGAGATCCGCCAGACGAATGGCCTCGAAACCATCCAGGGGCAGATAGACTTCTGCCAAGTCCCGCATGGGAACCCCCTTGGGTTTGAAATAGGTCACATTCGGGGTTTCATTGATCATCCTGCATTTGCGCTGTCTGGGCATTTTACACCAAATTTAGTTTTATTTTGAGCGTACGCTTAATTCATTTATGGTGGATTATCGTAGAAGTCAAGAAAAAGAGCATAGGCCCATTAAAGATTATTCCGGGTTTTTGAGGTTTTCCTGAAGGCTCTGGTCATGGCCAGCCTGAATTCCATTCCAGTCGCCGCATCCCTGTTTGCGCCTTCTGCGGCAGTCGTCATGGCCGATGTCCGGCAATTCCTCAGAAATATTAAAATTTCCACCGTCGATATGAATGGCCCAGCCGTTTGAAAGAGCCTTGGCCACGATCTGGCGGGCTTCATTGAGAATTCTTGAGAAGGTCGGGCGTGAAACCCCCATGATTTCAGAAGCCTTGGCGTGGTCAATGGCTTCGGCGTCTGCAAGCCGCATAGCTTCCAGCCCGTCCACCGGCAGGCTGAGACCGTTTAGCCCTTCCAGGGGTGCCCCCCTGGGGTTGTAAAAAGTATGAAGAGGCAGCTGTCCCACTCGCCTGCATTTTTTGGGTCTCGGCATAAGGTCTCCTTTCAAGTTATGAAATAATGTTCATTAATAAGGGTAAAAAACATGGATGTCAAGTCGAATAAACCGGGGAAAAAACAGATGGATCCACACCCCTTAACGATAGGGGGCTGGGGCGAGGGGGAATAAAAGTAGACTCAATGCCATCGGATGTGGCGTATGGGTCGGCCTTGTTATTCCATATATCATCCCCTCTGCCGTTTTGAGTGATGTTTTTCTATGAAAGCATGAAGAATGGCGTACATGACAGGCACAACTATCAGGGTCAGAACCGTCCCCATGAGCAGTCCGCCGATTACTGTCCTGGCCATGGGGGCCCAGTTTTCCCCGCTTTCTCCCAGACCCAGGGACAGGGGAACCATGGCCAGGATGGTGGTTAGTGCGGTCATGAGTACCGGTCTTAAACGGGCCTTCCCTGCTTCACAAATGGCTTCTTTCAGCTCCAGGCCTTTTATCCGTAGCTGGTTGGCATAATCCACCAGCACAATGCCGTTGTTTACGATGATTCCCACCAACATGATGACTCCGATGAGGGACATGACCGACAGGGTGGTGCCTGTGAGAAACAGAGCAAGCCCCACACCGATGATGGATAAGGGAATGGTGAACATAATCACAAAAGGATCCAGAAGGGATTCAAATTGGGATGCCATGACCATGTAGGTGAGGGCCATGGCCACCAGAAAGGCTATGGCAAGATATCGAAAGGAGTCCGCCATGTCTTCGGCCATGCCTCCGATTTCAACCCGGAAATCATTGGGAACAATGAGGGATTTCAAAGCCTCTGTGACCTCATCGGTGGTGGTTTTAAGATCCCGGCCGGAAACATCCACCGCCACAGTGACTTTTCTTTCCTGGTCTTCCCGAAGGATTTCAGCGGGTGCGGCCCCGTAAGTGATGCGGGCCACCGCCCGAAGGGGAATCTGCCGTCCCCCGGGGGTCATCAACAGGATGTTTTCAATGTCTGATTTGTTTTCTCGGGCCTCTTTTTTCAGCTGAACCCGGATATCGAATTCATCTCCGCCTTCCCGGTATCTTGTGGCCACAGTGCCCAACATGCAGGTGTTGATTGTCTGGCCGATCTGGGTGGTGGACAGGCCCAAATCCGCCACCCGCTGCCGATCCAGTTCGATCTTCAGCTCCGGCATTTCCGCTTTTATGGAAATTTCCGTGTTGACAATGCCTTGGATTCCTTTAATTTTATCCGTAATGGTGTTGGCCAGGGCTTTAGCGATTTCAAAATCATGGCCGAAGATTTCAATATCAATATCGCTCCCCCCGAACAGGGATGCAGCACCTCTGTCCTCAAAGGCCACCTTGAGATCCGGAATCCGGTCCACTCTTCCCCGAAGGTCATCTTCAATCTCACTCATGCTTCTTTTCCGGTCTTTTTTCTTTTTCAGGCGGATCATGGCGTCCCCTTCGTTGGACCCCTGGCTGGCAAAGGCGGCAAACATGCCCTCCCCCTGTCCGAAGCTGGTGTAGATGACCTCGGATTCCGGTACATGCTTCATCAGCAAATCGCTTAATTCAAGAACGGTTTTTTCCATGGATTCCAAGCTGATGCCGGCGGAGCGATCCAGGGTCATTTGAACCACGCCCATATCGCTTCTGGGAATAAACTCCCCCCCTCTGACAGAAAGGAGATAAATCGAAAGCAATAGAACCAGGAAGGTGGAAATCAATAAAACTGCCTTATGGGTTAGAGACCATTTCAAAACCCGGATATAGAAAAATTGCATCTTTTCCACGGCACGTCCCAGGCTGTTTCCGACGCGTTTCAGCCCGGGGAACTTTTTATCGGACTCAACCGTATCCTTGAGTAACCTTGAAGCCAGGAGGGGGACCAGGGTGAGGGCGATGATCAGCGAGGCGCCCAGGGAAACACAGATGGTGATCACCATGTCCTTGAACAGTTCTCCGGCAATACCGGGTACGAAAAGAACAGGAACAAAAACCGCTACTGTGGTCAGTGTGGATGCGGTGATGGCCATGGCCACTTCCCGGGCTCCTTCATCCGCTGCGACTCGGGGAGCTTCTCCCTGTTCCCTGTGGCGATAAATGCTTTCCAGCACCACGATGGAGTTGTCCACCAGCATACCCACCGCAAGGGCCAGCCCTGCCATGGAGATCATGTTCAGGGTGATTCCGGCTTGGTCCATCACCGCAAAGGTCACCAGCATGGAGATGGGAATGGAGATCCCGATGATGATGGAGCTGCGGATACTGCGGAGGAAGAAGAGCAGGACAAGGACGGTCAGCAGAATCGCCTGAACCGCGGTATTGCTGAGATTTGACATGGATCGGTTGATGAAGGTCGCCTGGTCGAAAACCGTGTCAACGGTAACCCCTTTGGGGATTTCATTGAGGATTTGAGGAAGTTGTTCCCGGACTTTATTGGAGACATTGAGGGTGTTTGCATCCGATTGCCTCTGGACCATCAGGATCACGGCAGGCGCCCCATTGGTCCAGACCCGCTGGCGCTGCTCCGTGAACCCGTCTACGACATCCGCCACATCTTTGATGCGCAGCACCGAGCCCTCCATCACCGCGATGGCTGTTTCCTCAATTTCCTCAATGGATCGGTATTCCCCCAGGGTTTGAATGGTGAATTCCCTTTCCTTGTCTTCGATCCATCCCGAAGGAAGTTGCATATTGTTCATTCTCAGGGCATTCTGAACCTGGGCAATGGATGCATGATGGGCGTGGAGGCGGACCGGGTCCACCAAGACCTTGATTTCCCGCTTCAGCCCCCCCATGGTGGCGGCGGAAGCCACTCCCGGAATTCGTTCCAGCCGGGGTTCGATTTCAATTTCCGATATTCTGCGTAGTTCGGCCATGCCGTGAACTTTTGAGCCAACGGTGAAAAAAATGATGGGTTGCATGGAGGGGTCAAAGGAAAAAACCATGGGATCCGTGGTGTCATCCGGAAGCGTTTCGTCAACAAAATCCAAAACGTTCCGAACGTCGGTCTCGGCCTGATTCATATCCGTTCCCCAATCGAATTCAAGCATAATCAGGGACAGACCCTGGCGGGAATTGGAGGTGATGGTTTTTACATTCTTCACCGAGGCTACCACTTCTTCGATGGGCCGGGTGACGACATTCTCCATATCAAAGGGGCCCACTCCCGTATACTGGGTGATGATGGAAATCATGGGAAAGGTGAGGTCCGGATAAAGATCCACCTTAAGACGACCCAGGGAAAAAAGACCAAACCCTACGGCAATGAGGTATATCATAAAAAAGGTGACGCCGCGCTGAATGGCTGTTGATGTGATCCTCATGATAATGCCCGTCTTCTTATGAAGTGTTATTTTTCGCCGGTGCCGGCAAGCATTACAGCAACGCCGTCCCGGAGGTTTTTCTGGCCTGACACCACCAGGTTTTCTCCCGCAGAAAGTCCGGATCTTACGGCAATGCTCTTATGATCGGCATAAACCACCTCAAGCTTTCGCTGTTCGGCCTTGGACGAGGCGTTGACCACAAAGGCATAGTAGTCCTTAAGTACCTGATCCTGGCCGTTCTCTCTTTTGAGCGTTGTATGCTCAAGAACCACATGTCTGGGGATTACGATGAGGTCTTTAAGAAGGCCTGTGGTTACCCGGATTTTGGCGAACATTCCCGGTTTTAAGATGTGGTCTGAATTGGGAATCAGAACCTCAATCATGGCCATTCGGGTCAAGGGGTCCAGCACCGGGCTAATTTTTGAAACATTGCCGGAGAAGATTCTGTCCGGATAGCTTCTCACCATCACTTCAGAAGGTTGTCCAAGACTCAACATTCCGAGGTCAGTTTCCGTGGCCTCAAACTGGATCTTCACATGGTCCATCTGAACCACGGTGGCAACCGGAAGGGAGGGCATGGCCATGTCCCCGGTTTCGAGAAATCGCTTTCCGATAATTCCGGAAATGGGAGCGGTAATGGTGGCGTCCTTGTGCTGGCTTAAAGCAGTGGCCAGAATAGCTTTGGCCTGCTCCACCTGGGCGGTCAGAGACTCCAGTTGGCTTTCCACGGCATCATACTGCTGTTTGCTGACGGCATTGACTTTAAACAGATTCCGGGTTCGGTTAAAATCAGATTTAAGATTTACTTGCCGGGTTTGCAGGGCGGCAAGCCCGGCCTCGGCTTGCTCCACACCGTGCTGAATGGTTTCGGCCAATACCCTTGCGATGGGTTCTCCCCGGTGGATCGTATCCCCTTCATCCACATAGTAGATTTCAATGCGCTCAGGAATTTTGGAAAAAACCCGGACTTCCAGTTCGGCCTTGATATCTCCGGAGGAATCAAGGGATTTTTTTATTTCTCCCAGGCTTACGGTTGAAATTTCTACAGGAATTCGGATTTCTTTGGTTGGCTCCACCTGGGTTTTACACCCGGGTGTTATCAGGATTACCAAGAAGAGGCCCTTTAGGAGGGTGCGTTTTCTCATGTTGATCTCCGGAAAGAATTGACGGTGATGGAGTAGCTTATTGTAGAAAGTATACTTTATAACCTGAAAACCCTAAGCCGATCAAGCGGTTTTAAGCTCGATGGCTCGATGGCTTGGGGCCATTGGGTTGTTGGGAGGGTGGCGAGAGGGGGCTTATTAAAAGAGAAAGTTTATCCTCGCCATTTAAGCTCTTCCACCGTGGATTTGCCTTCTGCCCTAATTAAACCCGGCAGTTCCTGGTCGGCCACTTGGGCCATGTCTTCCGAAGAGGGTTTTCCAACAAACACGAGGCGTTTGCGCGGGCATTTTTTTACAGCCAGTTCCACATTGTCCAGGATGTTCAGCGAATACTTATCATAATCAATGGAGGAGAGGTTGTTTTGCACCTTGAAAAGACCCGAGGATTTTTCACAGGCTTTACAGCCGATACACCCCACGGTGCAAACTTTTCTCACTTCAGGACCGCTGTCCAGATTGGAGCAGGTAACCGCCAGCATGCGTTCCGTCTTAAAAGGATTGATGGTGATGATTCTGCGCGGACAAGCCTTGGCGCAGGCCCCGCATCCAACACATTTTTCGTAATCCACCACAGCAAGCCCATCCACCACGGTAATGGCGTCAAAGGCACAGGCTGTTGCACAATCTCCAAACCCCAGGCACCCGTAAGTGCAACCCTGAATTCCGGAAACCAGGTTGGCGGAGCCGCATTTTCTTTCACCCAGATAGGGAGACCGGCCAAGCCGTTCGCTGTAAGTGGCTCCGCAGTGAATGATGGGACGGAAAGGAAAGGTTTGCTCAACCTTCACGCCGAGTATCTCGGCCAGGGCTTTGGCGCAGTTTTCGCCTCCCACGGTGCATTTATCTACATTTACGGTACCCGCAACCACGGCCTCGGCATAATCGCCGCATCCCACATATCCACACCCCCCGCAGTTTGCACCCGGCAAGGCATGAATACAGGCCTCAACCCTGGGGTCCACCTCAATTTCAAAGGCTTTATTGGCCCAGCCCAGTATATAGGATAAGACAACGGCCATGGCAAACAGGGTGCCTGCTGAAATTCCCACGGTGATCCATGTCATAAGGCAGATCCTTTTTCCATGCTTTTTTCTTTCATAACGGCTTGAACCACTGGTTTTTCTTGGGTCATGGCTTTTTTAAGCCCGGCGTCAACGCCTGTGAATCCCGTAAACGCCATGGCCATGATCCCTCCGATGATCAGGGTAATGGCAGCCCCTCTAAAGGGTTTGGGTACATCGCAAAGCTCAAGTTCCTCCCGAATGCCCGACATGATCACGATGGAGATGGTGAATCCAACACCCCCGAAAAAGGCCAGGGTGAGCGCTCTGCCCAGGTCCCATGCTTCCGCGGGATTTTCCGCTCCGGCCACTTTGCTCATGATGGTGAGGCAGGCGAAAAGAATGGCGCAGTTGGTGGTGATCAGGGGTAGAAAAACGCCAAACGATTTGTAAAGCATGGGAAAGGCTTTTCTCAAGTACATTTCCACAAACTGAACCGACGAGGCGATGGCAAAAATGTAAACGATATAGCTCAAAATGGACAAGTCTATGCCGGCGGCCTGTTCAGGAGAGGTGAAAAACCCGGCGATCCAACTGGATAGGGGGGCTCCCGGCATGAGAATGTAGGCTGTGAACGTCCAGCTGATGAATGCGGCAATGCAAATCACGAAGGTTACGGCGCAGCCCATGCCAAAGGCAAGGTCAACTTTTCGTGACACGCCGATGAAGGGACAAATGCCGACAAAGTAATAAAACACAAAATTATTAATAATGGCGGCACTTAAAGCAATTAATGTAATATCAATAATATAATTCATAAAATCTGACCTCTGCTCACTTTTTTCCTGGTTCGGTCAAGCGGTTGACAACCGCCAGAAGGAGGCCGAAGGTAAAGAAGGCCCCCGGGGGAAGCACCATGATCACCCAATCCGGCCATTGAACCGGAAGAATTCTGAATTGAAAAATCATGCCGGTTCCCAGGATTTCCCTGACGATGGCGATGCTGCTTAATCCAAGGGCGAATCCAAGGGACTGGCCCACGGCATCGGATGCACTGACCCAGACCGATTGTTTGGAGGCGCACACCTCGCACCGGCAGATGATGATGCAGTTGACGATGATCAAGGGGATGTAGGGCCCCAGGGTTTTGCTCATGTCATAAAGATAGGCTGCCAGGAAACGGTCTGCGATGGTGACGAAGGTCGCAATGGTCAGCGTGAACACCACGATTCGCAGATGGGGTTTTAGCAGCCCCCGGATCAGGCTGGTCATGACATTGGCGCACAGCAGAACAAAACCAGTGGCAGCAGCCATGGTCAGCGCGGCTTTTAACCCGTTGGTTACGGCCAGGGTCGGGCAAAGTCCAAGCAATTGACGATATGTCGGGTTTTCAGGAAGGATCCCCTGAATAAACCTTTCCATGGCTGTGGGGGCATTAGACGAATTGTCAGTCATATCAATTGTCCTTTGCATTCATTAAGGGTTGATGGAGATCCGATACGGCGGAATTTATAATATCGGTAACGGCGCGGGACGATATGGTGGCTCCGGTAATGGCTTCAATTTCCCCGGATGTCGAGGCTTTGCCTTTAATCACCTTCAGGGCGGGGAAACTCGGAATGTCGACAAACTGACTTCGCCATTCATCGGTTACGATTTTATTGCCGAGTCCCGGGGTTTCTTTTTGTTCAAGGATAAAGAGGCCGGTTATTTTGTCCAGGGTCGGGTTCAAACCGAAAAGAAGTTCTATGCGGTCTGCATACCCCTGGCCGTTGGTCTTTATCCCGTAACCCTTAAGCTCTCCTTTGTCCCGGACCGCATAAACGTTGTAATAGACTTTTCTGCCGATCTTATCCACGGTGATGGTGCTTGGTGTAATGAGAGGGGGTCGATTTTCAGCAGCCATTTTATCTGCGCCCTCTTTTCCCAGAACCAGCGCGGGAACTTTTTCCAGGGTTTCGTTCCGCCTGTTTTTTTCAATGGTGGGGCCAAGCTTGATTTGGACCCCCGCAAGCATTGCACCGAAGAAAAGCGCAATGGTTAAAACCAGCCAAGCCTGCATGATTTTATTTTCTCTGATCCAATCCATATTTGTAAAACCTTTTTCTGGTTTTGAGTCAGCCCCAATGTTCCAGGCTTATTTCTTCTATTTTTTATAAGGACACATTGACCTATCCGGCATCATCAGGCTTTGCCCAGGGGCCGGGGGATGGTCCATCGGTTGATCAAAGGGGTCAGAGCATTCATAAATAGTACGGCAAACATCACCCCTTCGGGGTAACCGCTGAAAAGGCGCAAGACCATGGTGATAAATCCCACACCGGCCCCGAAGATCAGCTTACCTTTGGGGGTAAGCGGTGAGGTCACCGGATCGGTTGCGATGAAAAACGCACCGAAAAGAAGTGCTCCGCCGAACAGATGGTGCAGCGGGGTCCAGCCTGATTCGACATTTGAAAAAGAGGACAGGGACCCCATCAGAATGGCGATTCCGATCATGCCTGCCGGAATTTCCCAGGACGCCGTTCGTCGAATACAGAGGTACAGGCCCCCGAGAATGCAGGCAAGGGCGTTGGTTTCCCCTAAAGATCCGTTATACGCCCCCCAGAACAGGGTTGAAAGGGGGGTGATAATGTCCGATTGCTGGAAAGCGGTGAGGGGGGTTGCCTTGGTTAAAATACTGATTCCACTGGATGCCGATTCGTATCCGGAGGCGGCCAGGGCTGCGGAAAAGGCGATCATGACAAAAGCCCTGCCCACCATGGCCGGGTTGAAAATATTCATGCCGATGCCGCCAAACACAGTCTTGCCGATGCCGATGGCCGTCACCGAGGCGATGAGCGGAATATACCAAGGGGCTGTGCCCGGCAGGGAAAGGCCCAGAATCACTCCGGTGACCAGGGCCGATAAATCGGAAAGGGGCATGGACTTTCCGCGCATTCGAGTAAAAACCGCTTCGGTGATCATGCAGCCGGCGATACAGATCAGAAGTTGTTTAATGGCGTAAACTCGAAAAAAATAGATGGAGGAAGCCACCACAGGGATTAAGGCGATGAGCACATCCAGCATCATCTGCTTGGTGCTTCCGGCAGAACCGACAAGATGCGGAGACGGCGCCACGTTGATGATCGGCGTTTGGTTTTCTTCAGTCACGGTATTTTTATTGTGGTCTTGATTCATGAACGGATTGCCATTTTATAAGGTTTTTTTGTGTATTAATCTCAATTGCCTGTTTCATTATCTCAACAGGGTCTTTCCGGTGCGTATCAGTTGAACCAAGGGAATCTTGGCCGGGCAGATATAAGCGCAGCTTCCGCATTCAAAACAAGCGGCAATGTTGTATCGTTTGCACAGGACCGTGTCTTTGGCTCGAGAAGCCAGCGCAATCCTGGTGGGGACCAGATGCATGGGGCAGACATCAGCGCATCGTCCGCAGCGGACACAGGATGTTTCGGCAGTCCTCTTCAGGTCGTCACGGGTCAAAACCGTAAGACCGCTGGTGCCTTTGGTAACCGGTGTATTCAAATCGTTGAAAGCAAAGCCCATCATGGGGCCCCCGGAAATCAATCTTGCCGCGTCCCGGGCAAGCCCCCCGCAGAACTCTATCATTTCCCCCATGCTTGCTCCGATGGGAGCGAGGAGATTCTTCGGTTGACGGATGCCTGCGCCTGTGACGCTGACCACCCTGTGGGTGAGGGGCTGTTCTTTGATCACGGCTCTGGCCACGGCGGCAATGGTTCCCACGTTGCTCATGGCCACTCCCACATCCGAAGGCAGACCTCCCAGGGGAACTTCCAGATTCAGTAATGCCTTGATGAGAATTTTTTCACTGCCCTGGGGGTATTTTGTTTTCAATACCGCCACTTTGACGGGGGTGTTCTTTGTGGCTTGACGGATATTAATTATAGCTTGCCGTTTATTGCTTTCGATGGCAATGATGGTTTCCGAAGCGTTTACCGCCGTTGCCGCCAGGATGGCCCCGGCCACAATGATATCAGGGGCTTCGATCATCAGGCGATCATCAGCTGTCAGATAAGGTTCGCATTCGCAGCCGTTGATCACAAGGGTTTGTATGGGTTTTTCAACATTGGGAATGATTTTGACATGGGTGGGGAAAGCGGCTCCGCCCAAACCAACAATTCCTGCGTTGTGAATGGCGGTATGAATGCCTTCCGGATCATAAAGTCCCTGGCAATCTTTCGGCCAGTTTACGCTGAGGACTTCATCCCTCAGGGTTCCGCCCTCGATTTGTTCCCCTTCGGTTTTGATCACCAGGGCTTGAAGATGCCTGCCGTTGGGCAAGGTGATGACAGCATCTTTCTGCACCGTTCCGCTTACCGGTGAATGCAGGGCCGCTGACACAAAGGCATCTCCTTTTCCGATCATCTGACCGAAGGAAACAAGGTCGCCTTTTTTAACCAGAGGCTTGCAGGGCGCTCCGATGTGTTGCTGGAGAGGCATTACTACCTTTTCCGGCGTCGGCAATACTTCAATCGCCATATTTTCGGAAAAGTTTTTCCTCTCCGGCGGGTGAATACCTCGGGCGAATGTGCCTCGACCTGGAAACTCTCTGGATTGAAAAAAACGGATCATGTCGCGCCTCTCATATAAAATGGCCGGATGTAAAGGATGTTGAACCATTGCATCAATTCGCAATTTCTACTCCTTCAGGGGGAACCTTTGCGGGCATCGGCCCCCTTTTTACCCAGCCATTAAATTGTCTTTACTTGAAAATCCCTTCTAAATATAAGGTGTATATGTAGGTGTCAAGTGAAAATATGATGAAAAAACTTGGTTCCATTGATGCAAAAACCACCTTTGTGCTCATAAACCATTTGACAGTTCCGGATCGGGAGAAGTAAGATAAATTCAATAAGTTCCGAACACTCTTTGTGTCAATAAAACAAAAAAGGAGGATGTGTGGAAGGGAAAAACAGAATATTGCTTGCGGTTGACGGATCAGACCAGGCCATGGAAGCAGTGCGTTATGTGAGCAGAATGATGCCCAGCCATAGATCTCATGTTGTCCTTTATTATCTAGGGTACGAAACCACCAATCTCTATTCGGATTTGGATGCAAACCCCCTTTACCGTTCAAAGATTGCAGACATCAAAAGATGGATGGGGGATGAGCGCATCTCCATGGGATCATTCATGGAGTCGGCTGAAAAAATATTATTTGCGGCAGGTTATGATAAAGAATCGGTTGAAGTGAAAATCGCGCAAAAAGGTCTGGGGGTGAGTGACGACATCATTCGGGAGGCCTATAACCCCTATAGCGCGGTTGTGTTGGGCCGTACAGGAACCAGCAAATTCAAAGATGCTTTAATGAAAAGCGCCGCCTATCATATCATTACCGAAGTCAAGCATATTCCGGTCATTGTGGTGGGGGGCAAACCACGGTCGGAAAAAATCCTCATCGCTTTTGACGGCTCCATCGGCTCCATGAAGGGTGTGATCAGCGTTGCTCAGCTTCTGGGGGAGGCAAAATGTCAGGTGATGCTTTACACCCTGATTGTTCCGGGAAACAAATTCTGGATCGCAGACAAAGAATCCATCTCTTTTGATGAGGTTACGGATACCAAAGAATATAATATGAAAAAGCTTGCGCCTCGCTTTTCAGAGGCCAAGGGCATACTAAAAAACGGCGGGATCCTTCCTGAAAATATCTTCAACAAGTTGGTGATCATCGATGCAAACCGGGCAAAAAACATTATCGCCACGGCTGAGGAAACCGGGTTTGACTCCATCGTCATCGGCCGGCGAGGCCAGATCTCGGCCATTGAGGGGTTTTTTGTCAGCCGTATCAGCGAAAAAATCCTCAAGTACGGTGAGAAATCAGTTGTCTGGATTATTTGATCTGGTTTTCATTTGAGGACATGAAGGAAACCGGCCCATGGGTGATCTGTTTGTTGATGGCTTTGGCGATGTGTCTCAACATTCCGCCGAATAACCAGTGATGGAAAGGATATAGGATATACCAGTAGGTGATGCCCCATAATCCAGTGGGCAGAAACCGCGAGAGAATTTGCAGTTCCGTTTCGTTTTTCGAAACAGGGTTTATTCTGAATTCCAGAAGAGCATCCCCCGGAAGTTGCATCTCTGCATGAAGAAGCAGTCGAAGATTCGGGCTCACCTCCAGTACGCGCCAGAAGTCCAGTGCGTCCCCCACATATAATTCGGAAGGATGACGCCGGCCCCTTCTCAGGCCGATTCCACCGGATAACCGATCCCATGATCCGCGAATCCGCCAGAGCACATTTCCAAAATAGTAACCGGTTTCCCCCCCGATTCTGCTCACGGGCTTCCAAACCTCTTCCGGTGAGGCCTTGAGTCTGACCTTGTAACAGCACTCCAGGATCGTTCCGCCTGCATATTCGGCATCCCCGGAATAAGTCCATTCCGGCGGCATCACCAGTCCTGCGTCAGACCATCTTGTTTCCACCAGTTCCTGCTGAATCCGTTCAAGGGCCAGTCGGATGGCTATTCGGCAGGAGAGCAGGCGCTGGGGAATGATCTCCCTTATTCGCGTATCTTTGCAGACAACGGGATTTTTCAGGCCTTCAATCAATGGCATGGCGATGGCCGAGGGAAGCGGGCTGATAATGTGTATCCAGTATGCGCTGATCACCGGGGCCATGAAGGGGATTGGGATAATGAGTCTTTTGCGAAGCCCTGCTTCTTCAGCATAAATATTCATCAGTTCTCTGTAACTGAGAATATCAGGGCCACCGATATCAAAGGTTTGTCCCGTGGCCTTGTCACTTTCCAGACACCCGATGAGATAATGCAGTACATTGCGAATGGCAATGGGCTGGCATGGGGTTTCCACCCATTTTGGAGTAAAAAGGACGGGAAGCCGGTCCATGATATATCTTAAAATCTCAAAGGACGCGCTTCCCGAGCCAACGATCTGGGCAGCCCGGAGAACGGTTACTGGTGTTTTTCCGGATTGCAGGATCTTTGCCGTTTCAAGGCGGGATTTTAAATGCCTGCTTAAAGGACCCAGCCTGTCATCCCCAAGTCCGCCGAGATAGATGATTTTTTCAAGCCCGGCTTCGGAAGCCGCCCGGGCCATGTTGTTTGCCGCCTGCCTGTCCAAGACTTCAAAATTTTTGTTTTTAGCCCCCATGGAATGAACCAGGTAATAGGCAGCTCTGCACCCCATGGCTGCCTGTTTCAAAAAATCAAGGTCCAGCATATCGCCTTGCAGAATTTCCACATGGTCATTTCGGCTCCATGGCCTGGATTTGAGTTTGGCAGTGGAGCGGCCAATGGCACGAACCGAATAATCCAGCTCCACGAGCCTTGGAATCAGTCGGCCGCCCACATAGCCCGTGGCTCCCGTAACGAGAATGGTTTTTTGTTCGTTCATGAATATAACATGTTTATATAATAAGGCATTGTTGTTGTGCCCTCTCGGGTTCCCTGTTTTCTGGAATGATTTAAACATATCCCTGAAAATAAAACAATGGGAGCTAAAGTTTCATCGTATAACGTCGATAATATGGTTGAGCCGATAATATAATATAAGGAGAACCTCCATGAATAAAAAACACCTCGGGTTTCTTATTTTTCTTTTGTTGAATGTTGTGTTTCTTCCACCCACCCTGATGGCTGAAAACAGGGTGGTTGTTCTCACCGGTGTTCTGGAAGAACAGGCGTCGGTTGCCGGAAGCGGATTGACGAACTGCATCGGGGCCATTAAAGAGGCCCTGAAAAAAGACAATATACCTGCTGAATTCCTTTATTCCAACCTGAATGAGACGGCAGGCGAGGCCGTTATCGCAGAAGAAGCCAAAAAAACAGTTGAGAAAATCGAGAGCATGAAACCGAGAGCGCTGATTGTCCTGAATGATTACAGGATTAAGTATGTGGCCACTCAAATAACGGATATTCCCATTGTTGCGGCCTATTTTTTTAATTCACCCCAGTCCATTGGGTTACCCAAACCCAATATTACAGGAATCGCCCGGGGAAGTTATGCTGCGGACATGTGGAAAATGGCCCATCAGCTCACGGGAGGAAAGACCGTGGGCATGCTCAGCAAAAAAAGCTTTGCCATGGATGGGATCCGGAAAATAATGTTTGCCCGTGCCCCAGCGTTGGAGCAGGCCACCGGAGTCAAATTCACGGACATGTATTTATGCGAGACATTTGCGGAATGGCAAAATCATGTGAAAAACTGGTCTGAAGATTTAATGTATATCATTGACACCAGCCGTTTGACAGAAGGGGATAGGGAGTTGATGCCTGAAGAATCGACAAAATGGACCCTTGAAAACGCCAAAGCACCTTTCTTTTCATCCAATGAATATGATGTCCGATACGGAGCCTTGTTCTCAATTGTTACGTCTGATGTCGCCTGGGGCCGACAGGCTGTGGAAATGGTGAAAAAAATCCTTGCCGGTACACCGGTATCCGATATCCCCATGGAAACGGTGACCAAAGGAAGCTTGTTCATTAATGCCAAGACTGCTGAGAAATTCAAAATTGATATTCCCTATGAGATTCTTGAAACAGCAGACCATATTTATGAATAAGCTATGAAATAGTATTATAAAAGGAGAGAATATAATGCGAAGATACATAAAGATTATATTGATTGGCATATGGGCCATGATCCTGTTTTCAGGAAACGTAATGGCGGCAAAGAAGGTCTTGATTGTACCTGGCCTTAGTGAAGAAGAGATAAAGAGTGTGACAACCTATGAGCCTTTTTTTAAAGGTATCGAGGCCGTCCTGTCCCGGGAAAAAATTGTTCCGGAATACCTTTATGTGGGCTTAGACGAATCGTCTGATGACGCCGCACGGGACACTTTAGGCAAGGAGGCCGTTTTAAAAATCAAAGCGATAAATCCGGATGTCGTGATTGCCGTCAATGACAATGTTGTTAAATATGTTGCCATGCAGGTTGAGAATATTCCTGTGGTTGCGGGATTTTTTTTTGGGGCGCCCGAGGCTCTGGGATTGCCCACGGCCAACATTACCGGGGTTGCCCGGCGCAGTTTTGCAGTGGATATTTGGGCCATGGCCAAACAGATATCCGGTGCTAATACCGTCTCTATGCTCAGTAAAAACAGTTTTTCAATGGCCCAGATAAAAACAGGGCTTTTTGCGAAAGTGGATGTTTTGGAGAAAATGTCCGGTGTCAGGCTGAAGGAGATGTATTTATGCGATACTTTTGATGAATGGAAAAAGCATGTGGAAAACTGGACCGAGGACCTTATCTACCTGGCAGACGTCAGCCGCATAAAAAATGCAGATAAGGAAGTGCCTGCCTCTGAACTGGTTCAATGGACCGTTGCAAATGCAAAAGTTCCCGTTGTTGGCGCCAATGAAGAAGCTGCAAAAGATGGCGCTCTGTTTGTTATTGTTACATCGGAAGAAAAATGGGGGGAACAGGTCGGAACTATGGTTTTGAAGACCTTAAGCGGAACTCCGGTTAAAGATATCCCCATGGAAACAGTGATGAAGGGAAAGCTCTTGATCAACGCCAAAACGGCCATTGATAAGAAAATTGAAATTCCTTATGAAATCCTCAACTCGGCGGATCATATATATGAGTAGTATTTTTCATTTTGAGCGAAGTAGAATACGGAGTATTAGAAAGGAGACACCACAATGAAATTAAGTTTGCGCAATCGATTCATGATTCCCACCCTGTTGCTGATTGTTGTAGGCATGGGTCTGTCCGGGGTGATTTCATATTACAAGGCGTCTGGTGCCTTGCAATCAGCCATTACCAAGCAGATAGAACAGACATCCCGAACCAATGCGGATATGTTAATTTCGTGGGTCAGGGATCGCAAACTGGATGTCTCCAGCTGGAGCAAACAGCAGTTGCTGCTGACGGCCGCAAAGGATTCTTTTGTGGGCAAGGCGGCGAGAAAATCAACCAACAAGCTTTTCATGGAGCTCAAGACGGATTTCGGCTACTATGAAGACATCTTCCTGGCCGACACGCAAGGCAACATTCTTTCCGCTTCCGATGAATCCATTGTGGGCAATATTCTGCTTGCGGACAGTCCGTACCATGTGGAAGCCCTGAAGGGAAATGCCTTTGTCTCTGAAGTCATGGAGAGCAAAAAATCAGGAGCCCCCATTTTCGCCGTGTCTTCCCCTGTATTTGAGAATGAACAAATTGTCGGGGTGATTGCCGGATTGGTGAATATAGAGGTATACAGCGATCGTTTTATTAAAAATGTGAAAATCGGTGATTCCGGCTATGTCTATATTTTTGATAGAAACGGTCTTGTTATCGCACATCCCGATAAGCAACAGGTCATGAAGCTTGATATGAAAAAATTTGACTACGGAAAGACAATGATGGAAATGGGCACTGGGATTATGACTTACAGTTTTGAGGGGGTTGAGAAAACAGTTGCCTTCATGAAATCAAAGGAAAACGGCTGGACCGTGGCTGCGGGCGCCTTAAACAATGAAATCATGGCCCCCGTGAAGAGTCTGGGCATGGTCAACGCGATCGTTTGCATTACCATCGTGGCTCTTGCAGCTATTGTCATCCTGCTTGTCGTCCGATCCACCGTGACCCCCATTAACCGTATCGTGAATTCGCTCACCAGCGGGGCTGAACAGGTGGGTGCTTCCTCTGAACAGGTGGCGTCTTCAAGTCAATCCCTGGGTGAGGCCTCCTCCGAACAGGCGGCGTCGCTTCAGGAGACCACTGCTTCATTGGAAGAGATGTCCTCCATGACCCAACAAAATGCTGCCCATGCCAAACAGGCTGATGGATTCATGATTGAAACAAAAACGGTTGTTGAAAGCGCAAAAGATTCCATGACCAAGTTGATGAAATCCATTTCTGAAATTGCGCAAGCCAGTGACGATACCTCGAAAATCATCAAAACCATTGATGAGATTGCTTTTCAGACCAATCTTCTTGCCCTCAACGCGGCCGTGGAAGCCGCCAGGGCAGGTGAAGCCGGAGCAGGATTTGCGGTGGTGGCAGATGAGGTTCGCAATCTTGCCATGCGAGCTGCTGAATCTGCGAAAAACACTTCGGTTCTCATTGAGGAAACCTCCAGGAAGGTGAAAGAAGGGACCGGGATTGTTACATCCACTAATACAGCCTTCCTGAAAGTTGCGGAAGGGGCCGGCAAAGTGGCGGAGCTTGTCAGTGAAATTGCCGCAGCTTCAGATGAACAGGCAAAGGGGATTGACCAGATCAATGAGGCTGTGAGTGAAATGGACCGGAACACGCAACAGAATGCTGCAAGCTCGGAGGAATTCGCAAGTGTTTCAGAAGAAATGAGTGCCCAGGCCCAGC
>VMSV01000254.1 GCA_013791935.1 Desulfobacteraceae bacterium
GCCATCAGCACAGACCCTGAATTTCCCATGTTCTATATTGTGAGGGGGCAGTTTCTGGATGAACAAGGGGATTGCCGGGCAGCCATTTCCGATTTTGAAAAAGCCATGGAGGCTGATTCTGAAATTTTCAACACCAAAGGGAATCTGGCTTGGGTTCTGGCCACAGCGCCGGGGAAAGACTGCCGTGACGGTGAAAAGGCCTTGAAATTGGCGAAAGAAGAGCTGTCATCCGGGGAAAGCCATGAGAAGTTAAAAATATTGGCCGCAGCCTATGCGGAAGTCTTGGATTTTGAGCATGCGGTTGAGTTCCAGGAAAAAGCCCTGGAGAAACTGAAACAGGTCAAACCCATTCACCCGCTGGATGCAATGATCCTTGGGGAGGATCTTAACAAATACTTAAATCAACTTAAATCCTATCAAAACCGAATGCCTTGGCGGCAAAGGCCATAAATTTTCCACGGCAATAAGCGGGAACTTCAAAAAAAAGGCGGCCTGATGAACAACAAATCAGGCCGCCTTTTCAAATCGGGTAATGCTTAGATAGCTTCTTTGAGTTTTTTGCCGGGTTTAAATTTTACTACGTTGGCAGCGGCGATCTTAATCTCTGCGCCGGTCTGGGGGTTGCGGCCTTTTCTGGCTTTGCGGCGGCTTTTTGAGAAAGTTCCAAATCCCACCAGGGTGACTTTTCCTTCTTTTTTCTTCAAGGCCTTGGTCACCGCGTCAATGAATGAGTTCAGCGCTTCGCTTGCTGCTGCTTTGGTGATTTTTGCATCTGTTGCCATTTTGTCGATAATTTCTGCTTTGGTCATGAATTTCTCCCTCCTTTAGAGATTAAAAGTTGATAATACGGGCAAACAAAGGAAATTACGCTTCAATTGTATTTCGGACCCTTGAACCATATTGTTATCCATCATCAGGGCATAAAATCTTGTGTGGGGTAAAGCTGTGGACCGTTACTGTTCAGATTATTGTCCGGCAAGTTTTGGTGAAAGCAATCATGACGATTGTTTTTTTAATACCACCTAAATTAAAGACGATAAATAGTCAATATTCTTTTTATTTTCAACAAAAAAATGTTCAGAGCCTGATTTTTTTTAAAAAAAAGTCATTTTAACCCCCATTTTAGCCCTTGGAACCCGGTTGAAAGCAAAAAAACACCTATAATGCTGTGCATGGCGCAGTGCGTAAAAGCAAAAAAACATCCTAAAATCTAAGAATCGGGCTTTCCCGGGGATCGGAAATGATCTCAATCACCGAAGGGTCTTTGGGATATTTTTCCATTTCAAGAAAATTTTTCAACTCCTCCAGGGTTCTGGCTGTAGAGCCCCTGGTGCCGAATCCTTTGGCCACAGGAGAAAAATCCACATGGGAGAAATCGGTTGAGATGTATTTTTCCTGATAGAAGTCCCTTTGAACATGCTTGATCCTGCCCAATACGTCGTTGTTCAGAACCAAGATGACCACCGGGAGGTCAGCGTTTCATCCCTTCCAGTTCCTGAACCGAGTAGCTGAACCCGCCATCTCCGGCAAAATATAGGATACTCTTGGCTTTGTTGGTAGCCAATGCCGCACCGATCGCCGCCGGAGCTCACCAACCCAACCCGGCCAGTCCCCTGGGGGCCATGAATCGCCTTCCGGCGGATTGGAGCTGCAAATAGGCTGCGGCCCAGCCCGATGCAAGACTGGCGTCGCAAACGATGATATCCTCATCGGTCAGGACCTGGTTCACGGCATCCATGATGGGCTGGGGTTTTAAGGGTTTGCACACCGGGAACTCCGAATACATGTGCAACGCTGTTATTAGCCAGTAATTTCGACATTTTGCCTCCCACTCTCGTGGGCGGTCTCCTTTGTTAAAAATTTCGAATGCTCTTTCAGGCCCTGCAACTCTCAGCCCGGAAGACACAAAATAAGGCCAGGCTGAGGGATGATCAACCCTTGGATTATAAGAGATCTTATGGGGAATGCAATCATTTTGATCAAGGAATTTGAATGTGTGGCGATATAAAAATTGACATCCCTTGAAACATTTTCTATTGATCCCACACCCGCGCCCATCATCGAAAAACTCTGCGAAGTGGCAAAGGACCCCAAAGCACATCGTTATCCGGTGGCTGACGGGTTAAAAAACTTGCGAAGGGAAATCGCAGGAATATACAACAGGGACTACGGGGTGAGTCTCAAAAGCGAAACGGAAGTTATCTGCACCATCGGCTCCAAGGAAGGCATTTCCCATCTAAGCCTTGCTTTGGTGGGTCCCGGGGATAGGGTTCTGGTTCCTGTCCCTGCTTTTCCAATCCATATTTATGCTGCGGTGATTGCCGGCGGTAGCGTAACCCCTGTATCCATAGGCGAAGAAGAGGATGTATTGTTGAAACGGATACATGATCTCTGCGCAAACTTGCATCCTCGACCCAAGGTGCTCATTTTAAACTATCCCCATAACCCCACGGCAAAGCTGGGAAGTATGGAGCTGTGTGAGGGGGTGGTCGCCCTGGCGAGAAAATTTGGCTTTGTCGTGGTGCACGATTTCGCCTACGGGAAAATTGCTATTGACGGCTACACGCCTCCAAGTTTCATGCAGGCAAAAGGGGCCGCGGAGGTGGGGGTTGAATTCGGGAGTTTTTCCAAGATCTACAACATGGCGGGATGGCGCTTGGGGTATTGTGTGGGCAATCGACAAATCATTGCAGGGCTTGCAAAAATAAAGGGTTATTATGACTACGGTGTTTTCTCAGCCATACAGGTGGCAGGCATCGTGGCATTAAGGGAATGTGAAGACGATATCAAACAGCAGGTGGAGAAATATCAGAACTGACGAGACATTCTGTGTGCAGGATTAAAGCGCATGGGCTGGCAAGTGAGTATTCTCAAAGCCGGGATATTTGTTTGGGCAAAACTACCCGAGCCCTTTTTCTCCATGGGTTCCATGGCTTTTTCCCTGGAACTCATGAAAGAGGCCAATTTGGCGGTTGCGCCGGGCATAGGATTTGGTGAAGAAGGGGAAGGGTATCTGAGGATCGCTCTTGTGGAAAACGAACACCGCATGAAGCAGGCCCTGAAACAGATTCGAAAGGCTCTGCCCCGGTTAAAAGCTCAGGCGTCGGCCTCATGATATTGGAATGATTTTGACATGGGAAACAAAAGGAGATGTGAATACCCTATGAAAAAGAGATGCTCCTTCCATCTTCAGCCCTTTAATCAGAATGATCCGTTTTTGAATATTCACATCAAAGGTGCCGTCGAAAGACAGGGGACCCGGTTTACCGTTGGGTATGAAATCACCGGGGACCTGTCCCAGATCCATTTTCCTTCACCCTGGAAAGCCCCTGAACGGAAAAGTCACCTCTGGGAAGACACCTGTCTGGAATTTTTCATTGGACCCGAGTCTTCATCCAAATATTGGGAATTCAATTGCTCTCCCTCGGGTGATTGGAATGTCTTCAGGTTCGAGGATTACAGGAACCATGGCCATGGTGGAGTAATCCTCCAGGAAGAAGCTTTTGCAGTGCTTCCTTTCATGGTCCACAGGGAATTTCAAGCCTTCAGTCTCGTTCTTGAGATGGATGCGGGGGAAATCATCAAAAAAGAGGAGCGTGTTGAAATGGGTGTCAATGCGATCATAAAACGAAAAACGCAAAACATGAGTTTCTGGGCCCTGCGCCATGGTTCCACAAAGCCCGACTTTCACGAAAGAAAGGACTTTTTAATCAAATTATAAGTTTTAACATTACAAAGAATAACGATATAAAAGGTATTTTATTTGGTATATTTATACCAAATAAAGCTCGTATAAGGTGAAATATTTAATATTATATTGAATTACTTTTCAGCCTCTGATAACAAGTGTCATCTAAAAAAAACGGTAAATAGCAAGATATGATCCTGAGACGGGAAAATCCTTTATACGTCGAAAGTCCCACCGCAAAGATGACATCAGGGGAAACGAAAAATCAGAAACCGCCTTTTGATTTTGAAAGCGCATTCAACGCCATCAGTGATTTTGTGACGGTCCATGATAACGAATTCAGGATCATTCGGGCAAATAAATCCTTATGTGATTTTCTTGGAAAAACGCCGGATCGTATTATCGGACAACGCTGCTACCGGATATTCCATGGCAAAGAAGGTCCTTGGCCGGAATGTCCCCACATGAAGGCCGTGGAAAGAAAAACCCCGGTGACTGAAATGATGGAAACCAATTCATTGGGTATCCCCCTTCTAATCACCTGTTCCCCGCTGTTTGATGAAAAGGGCTTCGTGCTCGGCACGGTTCACGTTGCCAGAGACGTTTCCCGGCAAAAACTCGAGGCCAAAGAAAAGGAAGACCTGATTCAGGAGCTTGAAAAAGCCCTCATGGACGTTCGAAAACTCAGCGGCATCATACCCATTTGCACTTCCTGTAAAAAGATCCGGGATGATCAAGGGTATTGGCAACAGATAGAACAATTTATCTCAGAACATACACAAATGAATTTCAGTCACGGCATTTGTCCGAACTGTGTACGGAAACTGTATCCCGACCTGGATTTCAAATCGCTTAAATTCTGAAGCGTTCAATCCTCACCCTGTTTCACGGCAAATCAACAAGTTGGTCTTAAATTATGGTTGCATAAAACGCGTCATTGGGTAATATTGTGTGACATGATGGAACATATTGTAAACAGTTTAAGGGAAGCCCGTCAAGCCCTTGAAAAATTGCTTTCAAGTCAAGATACGCTTGCTCGAATCAACGAGGCCGCTCGGGTTATTATCGATACCTTTGAGAAGGGGAATCGTGTGTTTTCCTGCGGCAACGGGGGTTCCATGTGTGATGCCATGCATTTCGCCGAGGAACTCACCGGGCGTTACCGGAAAAACAGAAGGGGTTTCCCGGCCATGGCCATCAGTGACCCCGGGCATTTAACCTGCGTTGCCAACGATTTTGGTTATGAGCAGGTTTTTTCACGGTATATCGAAAGCCATGGAAGGCCCGGCGACTGTATTGTGGCCATGAGCACCAGCGGGAAAAGCTCCAATGTGATTCGGGCCGTTGAAACGGCAAAAAGCTTTGGGATGCACACCATTGCCTTAACCGGAAGAAAAGACTCGGAAATTGAAAAAATATCTGAAATTTGCATCAATACACCTGGAGGCCAATTCGCCGACCGGGTCCAGGAAGTTCATATAAAGGTCCTTCATATTCTTATAGAGCTGGTTGAAAGACATTTTCATCCGGAAAACTATAACCATGAAGACTAAACCGATTGTTACCTCTCAGACTGACCTGTTCAAATAACAAAAAACCATCATGCAGATATGGGGAAGAGGTTTGATATGCCGTTATCTGACCATGAAGACCATTTGAGAAACCGTCTCAAGGATCTTGCCTTTCAAGTGGAAAGTTTAAGGGATGAGGCCGATTATTCATTCAGCCAAGGTTATTTTGAATCAAAAGCCGGGGGAATATTAAATGCCTGCCGGGAACTGATCCATTCCATGGGGATGCGGAATGCAAAACTTGATGAAGACAGGATTCAGTTTCAGCAATCCTTGGCTGAAAGTGAGCAGGGTTTTAAACAGCTCTATTCCATGATGTCTGAAGGGGTCTGCCTTCATGAAATTGTCCGGGATGACCAGGGACGACCCGTGGACTACCGGATCCTTGATGTAAACAAAAGCTATGAAAAAATAATCGGTATCCCCCAAAAACAAGCCGTGGGGCAACTGGCCACCAGGCTCTATCAAACCGATCCGCCTCCCTATTTTGAACTCTATTTAGAAGTGTCCCAGACCGGCAAACCTGCTTATTTCGAAGCCTACTGGCCCCCCATTGAGAAATATCTCAAAGTTTCTGTTTTTTCTCCATCCCGGGACCGGTTTGCCGCCATCTTTACAGACACGACGGACGAGAATGTCATGGAGGAATATCTCTCCACTACCCTCAACAGCATTGGTGAAGGTGTCATCGAAACCGACCGGGACGGACGGATTGTCCGAATGAACCCTGTGGCTGAGGCCATGACGGGATGGAAAAACGAAGAGGCCATGCAACGGGACGTTGAGGAAGTCTTTAACGGAATTCCGGTGGGAGGGGAAATCCATGGGAGTCTCATTCAAAAAATACTCCGGGACAAAAAGGGAACCGGTTTTTCAGACAATCGACTTCTGATTTCAAGATCGGGGCGCAAATATGTGGTTGAGCAAAGGGTCGTCCCCATCAACCGCCAGGATGGATCCATGGTGGGCATCTTTGTCATATTCCGGGACAAAACGGAAAAATACCATTCGGATGAAAATCTCAGACTAAGCCGAGCCATGTATCGGGAGCTTTTCAAGGCTATTCCAATGGGGGTGGCTGTTTATGAAGCGGAAGACAACGGGGAAAATTTCATTATCAGGGAATTCAACCCGGCGGCAGAGAAAATTGAAAGTATTCAAAAAGAACAAGTGATCGGACGAAGGGTCACAGAGGTTTTTCCCGGGGTTCGCCGTTTTGGCCTGTTTGACGTTTTTCAACGGGTGTGGAGAACAGAGCGGCCTGAAATTTTCCCGGTTTCCCTTTATCAAGACTCCCGTCATGGGAGCACCTGGCGCGAAAATCATGTGTATAGCCTGCCTTCCGGGGAAATTGTGGCGGTTTACCAGAATGTTACGGAGCGGGTGAAGGCCATGGAGGATTTAAAAGAAAGGGAGGAAAAATTCCGGTTTCTTTTTGAAAATATGGCACAGGGAGTCTTTTACCGCGGAGCCGGCGGAGTTCTTATCGATGCAAACCGTTCCGCCCTTAGAATCTTTGGCGATATTCCGGATGATGTTCAGCGCATCAGAACCGAAGGTTTCCAACTGAAAATCATTCATGAAGACGGTACCGAATTTTCCCCGGATGAATACCCGTCAAATGTGGCGCTGAAAACCGGAAAGGCGACTAAAAATATTACTGCGGGAATTTATCATCCTGAAATAAATGATTTTGTCTGGGTAAGTATCAATGCCATTCCCCAATTTAAGTCCGGGGAAGAAAAGCCGTTTCAGATTTTTGTTACATTCCATGATATCACGGACATCAAAAAGGCGGAGATGGCTGTGAGGGAGCATCAGGTCGAACTGGATGCCATCTACCAGAACTCCCAATCCATCATGATGTTGACCGACGGAGAAGCCAATATCTATAAAATCAACCAGGTGGCAGCAGAGCTTTCCGGAAGGCAAGTATCCGAAATGATCGGAATGCGGGGAGGGGATGCCCTGAATTGCCCCTATGCAGCCGAAGCAGGTTGCGGCAGGGGCCGGTTCTGCCCGGAATGCACCATGTACAAAACCATGAAGGATTGTTTGAATACCGGAAGAAACCATTTTCTGGTGGAAGCGGAAATGCCGGTTACGGTGAATGGAAAAGAGGTTGTTTTAAACTACCTTTTTACCACCACCCGACTGACCATCAAGAATAAACCCATGGTGCTTTCCAACATCGTTGATATCACCCATATCAAGCAGGCGGAAGCAGAACTGCGAAGACTCGGCGAGGCTGTGGCCCAGGCTTCGGACGGTATTGCCATCACCCAGCTGGACGGTGAGATCATTTATGTCAACCCGGCCTTTGAACAGATGACCGGGTATCCTGCAAAGGCCGTGATCGGGGAAACCCCGCGGATTCTTGAAAACGGAGATCCAACGGATGTTTTCTCCAGGGACCGGTTTAATTCCCTTCTCCACGGAAAGAGATGGTCCGGAAGAATGGTGAACCGGAAGAAAGACGGTGTTTTATTCACAGCAGAATGCTCCCTGTCCCCGGTGAGAAATAAAAACGGCCATATCGTCAATTTCGTTCTGATGATGCGTGATATCACCTCGGAGGTCAAGCTGGAAGAACGTCTGAGTCAGGCTCAGAAAATGGAAGCCCTGGGTACTTTGGCCGGGGGCATCGCCCATGACTTCAACAATATCCTCTTTCCTCTCATGGGCTATGCGGAAATGCTTCGGGAAGATATTCCGGAGGGCGACCCTTTAAAAAGCAACGTGGAGGAGATCCTTTCTTCAGCCTTCCGGGCCAGGGACCTGGTGCAACAGATTCTGACCTTCAGCAGGCATTCAAAATCGGAACGCAAACCCCTTCGGGTCCAGACCATCCTCAAGGAAATCCTTAAGCTTTTAAGATCCTCCATTCCCAAAACCATCAGTATTCATCACGATGTGGATGAGGATTGCGCTCTTGTGATGGCCGATCCAACCCAGATCCACCAGATTATTATGAACCTCGCCACCAACGCCTTTCATGCCATGGAGGAAGACGGCGGCCAGTTCAACCTGTCCCTTAAACAGCTTCGATTGGGATTCGGCAATGATTCCGTGGATGGCCTTCTGCCCGGGGATTACCTGTGCCTGAAAGCGGTTGATAACGGAATCGGCATTCCCAAGGAGATTCAGGAAAAAGTATTCGACCCCTATTTTTCAACCAAGCCCGAAGGAAAAGGGACCGGGATGGGCCTTGCCATGGTCCAGGGAATTGTGAGAAGTTACGGCGGGGAAATAAGGCTTTTCAGCGAACCCGGAGCAGGAACTGAGATCTGCATCTATCTTCCGACCATAGAACGGGCCGACAATCGTTCGGAGTTTGAAGAAGACAAACCGGTGTTAGGGGGGCGGGAAAAAATTCTCATTATTGATGATGAAGAGCCGGTTATTGAAATGGAAAAGATGATGCTTGAGCGCTTGGGTTATCAGGTGACGTCAAGCACCTTTAGTTGGGAGGCCTTTGAAGTCTTCAAGAAAGATCCGAATCAGTTTGATTTGATTATTACGGACATGACCATGCCTGACTTCACGGGTTTTCAGCTTTCCAGCGAAATCAAAAAGATCAGGCCGGATATGCCGGTCATCCTATGCACCGGATACAGCGAACAGGTGGATGAGGAAAAATGCAAAGCCTTGGGTATCGAAGGGTATGTCATGAAGCCTTTTGGAAAAAGACAGATGGCCGAAACCATTCGAAGGATTCTTGACCATGGCGGATCATCCTTCAGTCAATGAGATTCATAGATTGCATCTGCTTCTTGAGCTGGAATAGATCCACGGGCTTTACCATATAGGAATCTGCGCCGGATTCATAGCAGGCTTTCACATAATTGCGCGGGTCACTGAGTCCGGTGATCATGATGATGGTTGTTTCATCTTCAGTGCCTTCAATGCCTTTGCCCCGTTCGATTTCCCGTATGGTTTTGCAGGCTTGACTGCCATCCATTCTGGGCATGATAATATCCATGCAGATGAGATGATATGGATTGGCCGGTTTCTCCGCATAGGAAAGAGTGAAAGCCCAAATGGCTTCCAGGCCATCCTTGGCCACGTGGCATTCCCCGAATTTCGAAAGAAACTCCGTGAGAATGGTACGGCAGGTGAAATCATCCTCCACGATCAATATTTTTAAAGGAGATTGAAGAGAAGGGGGATCTTTTAAACCTTCGGCTTTGTATGGGCCACTCTCCGAAGGCCTATCAAATCGATGATCCTCCAAGGCCAGCTTTATCCCATCAAGGTTTTGAAGCAAACTATCCACCGTGGTTTGATTCACTTCAGCCTCAAGGTTTTTCAGAAGAGAAAGCAAATCCTCCCCTTTGTGGGCCAAGTCGGCCAATGGGCCGAGTCCCAGAACCCGGGCATCTCCTTTGATGCAATAAAAGGCTCGAAAAATACGGCTGATGATCTCCGTATCGTGATGCTCTTCCAGGTCCAGAATATCCCCGGTGATATTGTCTATGAGTTCATCGCAGGTTTCCATAAAATCATCGACCATGCTTTGTGTATTTTTCATAATTGTCCTCCGTTGGTGCTTTTAATAAGTCCGAATTGCTGCAATTCTTTGATCACGTCCGTAGAATGAACCGGTTTGACCAGGTAGGAGGTGGCACCCCCTCTGTAATAGGCCTCAAAAACATTCTTTGGATCATCCAGCACCGTGGTCATGAGGACTTTTACTTCTTTGCCATTTTTTATGCCCAGGAAAGCCTCCAGTCTGCGGATTTCTTTCAAGGCTTGATGGCCGTCCATTTCCGGCATCATAATATCCAGGCATATGAGGTCATAGGCATTTCCTGTTTCCAGGGAAAGTTTAAAAGCCTCTACGCATTCTTTTCCCTGAACGGCTACATGAACGTCACCGAATTTATTGAGTATGCCCTGGAGCACCAGTCGGCTTGTGAAATCATCTTCTGCGATTAAAATTTTCATGGCCTTATCCTTTCCCATGTCCCTAATTCATTTTTTCCATAGCCTCTTTTAGAAGGCTGAAATTATTTTTCAGATCCGGCATGTATTCCCAAACCGTCTGCAAATCCCCGGTACCGGCGGCTTTTTCAGCTTTAAAGGCAATATCCCGAAGGGCCTCACCGCCCACATTGGCCGAGGCCCCTTTAATGGAATGGGCTTGTCTCTGAACGGCTGCCAAGTCGCCTTTTACAAGGCAGGCCACCATGATATCCACCTGCTTGGGGATATCATCAAGGAATCCCCCCATAACCGTTTGTGCCAGATCATGATCGAATAAAAGGCGTTCCAACATGTCGTTTCGATTGAATATCGTCGGAAGAATCCCTTCTTGCGGGGCACTTTCTGCTTGCTTTTCACGGGATTCCCCGGTTTTACCGGGGAGCCATTTTTTAAGGGTCTCTGCCAGGGTTGCCGGGCTGATGGGCTTTGAGAGATAGTCATTCATCCCGGCCCGAAGACATTTTTCACGGTCCCCGGCCAGGGCGTGGGCTGTCATGGCTATGACGGGAATTTTTCCATTGCGGATTCCGGATTTTTTTTTCCTGATTTGTCGGGTGGCTTCCAGGCCATCCATTTCAGGCATTTGAACATCCATGAGGACCAGATCATAATCCGATGTTTTCAAAGCGTTGATGACTTCAATGCCATTTTCTGCAACATCCACCGAAAGTCCCAGTTTTTTTAGAACCCCCATGGCCACTTTCTGATTGGTGGGATTGTCTTCCGCAAGAAGGATACGCTCGCTAAAATCCCATATCTGTGGAATGGCATGACGGGAAGAAGTTGGGGGCGCTTTTTCTTCGGTGAGCAGGCTCACCAGGCAGTCGAATAATCGGGACTGGTGGATGGGTTTAGTCAGGATCCCGGCAAATCCATTTCCTTTCAGCCTGGAGTCATCGTTTTTCCTCCCGAGGGAGGTCATGATCACCACCCGGGTTTTTTCCAAAAGAGGATCCCTGTGGATAATGTCGGATAGATCCACGCCATTTAATCCCGGCATATCCATATCGAGGAAAGCGGCCAGATAGGGATCCCCGTTTCTGGATGCTATGAGGAGCTGATGCAAGGCCGCGTGGCCGTCGGATGCTTCCTCGGGGCGCGCCCCCCAGGTGGAAAGGTTCCTCATGAGGGTTTCCCTGTGGGCGGCATGGTCATCCGCAATCAGGATATGGGCGTTCTCGATTTTGACATGGGGGATGGGGGTATGGACCGGTTTGTTCTGCTTGAGGAATTTCGTGGTAAACCTGAATAGGGATCCATTGCCCTCTTCACTTTCCACCTGGATGTTTCCCCCCATGGCTTCTATCAATTGTTTGGATATGGCAAGCCCCAGGCCTGTTCCCCCGTATTTTCGAGTGATGGATGCATCCACCTGGGTAAATTGGCTAAAAAGGTTTCCCTGTTTATTTGAAGGAATTCCTATCCCCGTGTCCCTGACGGAAAACCTGATCTCCACATCATGGTCTGTTTCGGCCCCTCTTTCCACCCGGACTTCAATTTCTCCCTTGGGGGTGAACTTAACGGCATTGTCGGAAAGATTCATCAATATCTGCCGCAGGCGGCCCGAATCTCCTTTTAGAAGCAGGGGGGTTTGGGGATCCATGAAACATAGAAAATCAATTCCTTTTTCCCGGGTCTTCAGGGTTAGAATGGATGAAAAATCATCCAGTAGATTCTGAAGGCTAAAATCCAGGGTTTCCATCTCCAGCTTTCCAGCTTCAATTTTTGAAAAATCCAGAATGTCATTTATGATTTTCAGCAAAGACTCGGAACTGCTCCGGAGGGTTTCAAGATAGAGGAATTGATTTTCCGAGAGTTCGGTATCCATGAGCAGACTGATCATGCCGATGATTCCGTTCATGGGGGTCCGGATTTCGTGGCTCATGTTGGCTAGAAATTCACTTTTGGCCCAGCTGGCTTTTTCAGCCTGGGCGGCCATTTCACTGGCATAATGGGATTCCTGTTCAAGGTAATGATTGAGTTTCTCAGCCTCCTGTTTGGCTTTTCTCAGCTTGATTTCCGTTTCCATCCGGCCCAGGGATACGGAAATCATTTCCGTTGCGGTTTTCATGAGGCCGATTTCATCCTCAAGCCAGATTCTCGGATATCGAGTCTCTTCAAAAGAGGTAAACCCTTCCCACTTCCCATCCATGACCAGGGGCAACAGGAGAATGGATGAAATTTTTCGGGATTCAGCCAGTTGGCGAAGGGAATCGGGGAAATCTTGCTTACTGCATTGAACCGGCAGGCCCTTGGCAAGGGCGGATTGCCAATGTTCAAATCCATCCCCATAACATAGCCGTTTTAGCTGGGGATCATCCGTTTCGGGAGCCATCCAGGGGGCGATGGCTTCATGGGTCTTTCTAAAGCACAGCCCGGAGGCGGGATCGGTAAAATTTTCAAACAGGCAGGCCCGTGAAGCATTGGCCCCCTTTCGGAGGCGGTCAAGGGCCTTTATGATATTCTCAGAAGTCCCTCCGGAAAGCAGGCATGCAGAGGCTTCGGAAAGCATCTTTTCATAGTCAAGACGCTTCTGAAGCTTTTCTTCCGTGTTTTTCAAATGGGTGATGTCCATGAGTATGCCGTCGTAGCTAAGAACCTTTCCGTTTCGACCCCTGATAATGCTGGTCACGGTGTCGATCCACCGGATGTCTCCGCTTTTGGTGATGATCCGGTACGGAGAATGGACCAGAACATTGGCTTCCGTGTTACTGCTGGATTCTTCCAGTTCACGACTCAGCCGGTCCCGGTCCTCAGGATGGACCAAATTCGAATAGGAAACCTTCCCCGATATGAGTTCCAGGGCAGACCAGCCCAAGAGGCGTTCCACATTCCCGGAAGCCATTTCCACCGGCCAACCCTTGATGTTTTTGCACCTGAAAATCACCACCGGACTCTTATTCAGAATTTCGCTGCCCCGCTCCATGTATTTTTCAGCGATTTTGCGGTCCGTAATATCCCGATGGGACCCGGCCATGCGGTAAGGAATCCCGTTTTCATCCCTTAAAGCCTCTCCCCGGCAGGCAATCCAGACGTGGGATCCGTTTTTGTGCCGAAGGCGGAATTCAAGCTGATAATTCAATTCCAGGCCCTTGAGATAGCGTTCCAGATAGGCCAGGACCCATTCCCTGTCCCTGGGGTGGAGGAGGTTCTCAAAGGATTCCAGACTATTCGGGATTTCATGATCTTCAAAACCCAGAATCTTTTTCCATCTCGGGGACAGAAAGATTTCATTGGTCTTCAGATCCCAGTCCCAGATACCGTCATGGCTGCCCTCAACGGCCAGTATGTATTTTTCGCGGCTTTTTAGAAGTTCATCCTGTAAGTTCATTTTAATCACTCTTTTCCTTAATCATTATCGGCATTCGTCATCAATAGGGAGGGGATCCTCTTTAAAAACACATTCCCGCTATCTGTGTGGAAAAAAATTTTACGCGAATCACTGCCCCCCACATCCATACTCGTGATCGGGATTTTTTCCTTTTCAAGAAAGTCCAGGACAAAGGAGATATTTTTTAAACCCACGCCATTTTCTTTTGATATGGAGGAAATGACGTGGGCCCCGCCGAACACTTTTGCCACCAGCCTTTTACGATCACTTCCCAGTCCGGTGAGACTGTCCAGTAAAAGTTCCATGGCATTGATCCCGTACCGGGCCGATTCCTTGAGATTGAATAGGTCGGTTTGGCCGGGCATGAGGATATGATTCATCCCCCCGGAGAACCTTATCGTGTCAATCAGACAAACCGACACACAGGAGCCCAGGACGGTATGAATTACAACCGGTTTGCTGCTGGCGTGAAATTCACCGATATGAATATGGATTCTTTCTTTCATCAGACATCCAGAGTTCAATATTCCCTGCTCTTTTTAAGAACAAGGGGGGCAATATCCTCCAGAGGGCAGACCGAATCCGTGGCTCCGAGCTTAATGGCCTCATGGGGCATGCCGAAGACCACGGAGGTGGCCTGGTCCTGGGCAATATTAAAAGCCCCGGTTTCTTTCATCTCCAGCATTCCCTTTGCCCCGTCATCCCCCATGCCGGTTAGGATCACCCCGATGGCATTTCTTCCGGCATACCGGGCTGCGGAGCGGAAAAGCACATCCACGGAAGGTCGGTGGCGGGAGACCAGGGGGCCTTCTTTTACTTCCACAAAATACTTTGCGCCATTACGTTTCAGAATCATGTGGTGATTGCCTTTGGCGATCAAAGCCCTTCCCCTCAGAACACTGTCCCCGTTTTCAGCTTCCTTGACATCGATTTTGCAAAGGGTGTTAAGCCTTTCTGAATAAGCACGAGTGAATTGTTCGGGCATGTGCAAGACGATGACGATTCCCGGACTGTCCACTGGAAAGGCTTCCAGGAAAACCCTCAAGGCTTCGGTTCCGCCGGTTGAAGCCCCCACCATAACGATTTTATCCGTGGTGCGGATCACTTGGTTACGAATGGGCTTTTCCAGGACCACATCGGCGGAAAGTTTTTTTTCAGGAAAGGGGCATCCCGATTTGAGGGGTGCCACTTTAACCTTGGCGGCTGCCTTCACCGCATCACAGATGCGGATTTTAGATTCCATTAAAAACTGCTGGGTGCCCATTCGGGGTTTTTCAATGATATCCACGGCTCCGCACTCCATGGCCCGCAGGGCATTGTCCGAGCCGTTTTCCGCCACACTGGAGCATATCACAATGGGGATGGGGTGCTGGGTCATGACCTTTTGAAGAAAAGAAATCCCGTCCATGCGGGGCATTTCTATATCCACCGTGATGACATCCGGAATGTCCTCTTTCATTCTGTCGGCAGCGATAAAGGGGTCCGCGGCCGTTGCCATGACCTCGATCTCCGGGTCCGAAGACAAAAGCTCGGTCAAGGTTCGTCGCACCATGGCGGAATCATCCACCACCAGAACTTTTATTTTTCTTTTTTCAGTCATTTCCGTATCCCTTTTCCAGGGCTCATTTTTTCATTGAACCCAAAGGAGAATGTCTTTTTCAGCAGGTCTTCATATAGGTTGACCCTGCCACCGAATAAAAGGAATCGGAAATTCCGTGAAGGGTTTCCGAATGTCCGATAAAGAGATAGCCTTCCGGGGCAAGGCAGCGATAGAACTTGTCGAACAGTTTTGTCTGGGTGACACGGTCGAAATAAATGATCACATTCCGGCAGAAAATAATGTCCATGGGGGTTTTGAATGGAAAATTCCCCGGTTCGATAAGATTGATCCGTTGGAATTGGACCTTGCTGCGAATTTCAGGGGTAAACCTGCAAAAGCCTTTTCGGGAACCGGTTCCCCGCATCATATACTTTCGTTTCAAGGTTTCCGGTACGGGGTTCAAGACACTTTCCGGATAAATTCCCTTGGCAGCAATGTCAAGGACATGGGTTGAAATATCACTGGCTGTGATGGAAAAATCAAGGGGGTTCCCGTTCCCAATGTAACCCGCTATCACCATGGCCAGGGTATAGGGCTCTTCGCCGCTGGAACACCCGGCGCTCCAGAGATTGAGTTTTCTCCCTGGCCCCCATTCCCCGGACTCGATCAGCCGGGGCAGGGCTTCGTTCTTCAGGAAGTCAAAATGGGCGGATTCCCTGAAAAAATCCGTTTTGTTGGTGGATACGGCATCGACCATGTGTACCAGCTCGCCATTTTGGTTTGACGGATGTGAAACATGCTTAAAGTACTGGGCAAAGGAGTCCATCTGAAGGCTGCGAAGGCGCTTTCGCAGCCTGGCTGTGAGCATGGTCTTTTTTACCGGTGTCAGATTGATGCCGCAGGTTTCATAAATAAAAACGCGGAAACGGTTGAAATCAAAATCCGACATCATGTCATGCCCCTGATTTTCAGGGCTTTGTTTCCCATGACGGGTGGAATGGGTCGGGTTGAGCATGGAATCCTCTTTATTCATGCATTGGTTTTCTGAACCATATCCAACTCTGCGGTGGTGAGGACCTTGTCGATATTCAGAATGATGAGAAATTTATCCTCCTGCCGCCCCATGCCCCGAATGAATTCATTGTTCACCTTGATGCCGAGTTTCGGTGGAGGCGATATATCGGAAGGGTCGATTTCCGTGACCTCCTTGACCGAATCCGCCAGGGCTCCCATCTGGGTCATTTCATCATCAATCATAATTTCAACAATCACAATGCAGGTGTCCACGGATTGCTCGATGGCCCCCATGCCGAGCTTCTGTTTCAGGTCTATCACCGGGACCACGTTACCCCGCAGGTTAATGACCCCGCGAAGAAATTCCGGCATCCTGGGGACCTTGGTGATGGTGGTGTAATCCAGAACTTCACGTATCTTTCCGATCTCCAGGGCGAAATCCTCTTCCCCCAAAGTAAATGTTAAATACTGATTGGTCTCATCTGTTTTTACAGCCAGTTCTTGGGCATGCATGGTTTAACCTCCTTTTGGGGGACTAATATCTTTCGAATTCGCCGTCTTCCTTGTCTTCCATATCCAGCCACACCCCTTTTCCTCCAGCTGCCTGTTTGGATCGAAAGTTTACCCGGGTAATGGGAGCGCTTCTTTTCGGAACGGGTGCGGGTTTTTTGGAAAAACGGGTCTCTACCGGTTTTTCCTGGTTTTCTATTCTGAAAAAACCCGATGTTTCTCGAAGCTGTTCCGCCTGACTCGCCAGTTCCTCGCTGGTGGAGGACATTTCTTCCGTTGCGCTTGCATTCTGCTGGATGACCTGATCCAGTTGCTGTATGGCCTTGGTGACCTGGGCAATCCCGTCTGACTGTTCAGCACTGGAGGCATTGATTTCTTCCACCAGTTCGGCTGTCTTCTGAATTCCGGGGACGATTTCTTCAATGAGTTTTCCGGCTTTTTCCGCTATTTCCACACTGGAGCCGGAAAGTCCGCCAATCTCCTTTGCAGCGGTTTGACTTCGCTCCGCCAATTTCCGTACTTCCGCCGCCACCACGGCAAAACCCCTTCCGTGTTCGCCGGCTCTGGCCGCCTCAATGGCTGCATTCAAAGCCAGCATGTTGGTCTGCCGGGCGATTTCCTCGATGATGCTGATTTTTTCAGCAATTTCCTTCATGGCTTTTACGGTTTCCTTAACGGACCTTCCGCCTTCCTGGGCATCCTTGGCCGCTTTCTGGGCAATGGATGACGTTTCCCTGGCATTGTCGGCATTCTGGCTAACCGTGGAACTCATTTCCTCCATGGAACTGGAAATCTCTTCCACTGAGGCTGACGCCTCGGTGGCGCCCTGACTCATTTCTTCCGAGCTGGCGCTGATCTGCTGGCTTCCGGAGGCCACTTGATCCGCCGCTTCCTGGACATTTGCTGCAATTTGGGTAAGGTCCCCCACCATTTTTTCAAGGGCCATCATCAATTCATCCTTGTCCGAGCGTTTTTCCACCTTGACCATCAGGTTGCCCGAAGCGATCTCCTTGGCCAGCCAGGTAATTTCCTTCATGGCTTTAATGAGAAGATTCAGGTTGTTTTTGATTTTGTTGAAATCCCCCTTGTAATCCTCCGTGATTTCCTCGGGAATATCTCCTTTGCTGATGCGGTCCACATGATCTGCGGCCACCTTCAGGGGATTGATCACCGCATCCAGGGTTTGGTTCACCCCTTTGATGATGCTTCGGTAATTTCCTTCGAATTTTTCCAGATCCGCCCTTTCTTCCAATCTGCCTTCCATGGCAGCCTTTGCCAGATCCAGCACTCCCTTGGTGATTTCCATTTCCTTGCTGATGTCCAGGACATACTCCAGGGCTCCCACAATATTTCCTTTTTCATCCTTGAGGGGTGCTCCGGTATACCGGATGGGCACTGCCCCACCGGGGAGGTTGGCTACTGTGTCGTTGGTGAAAATACCATCCAGTTCCATGGCTTTTTTCACCTGGCAATCGGCCGTATTGCAGTGGCTGGTGTTGAACAGGTTGAAGCATTTCAACCCCTTGCAGTTATCCTGGGTTTTGCCAAGCACCCTGGCGCCGGCAGGATTGATGAATTGTATGGAAAAAGTTTTGTCCACCACGACGACCGGGGTGGGGATGTTGTTTAAAAAATCCACTTTCTCCTGGGCGTCATCCATGGCTTTTCGGGTTTCCGTGATATCCACCACATATTCCAGTGCCCCGATCACAGTGCCTTGTTCATCCAGAATGGGAGCCCCCGTGTAATGGATGGGAAGATTGATCCCCATGGGGTCCACAATCGTCTCACCCCCGAAAATACCGTTTTTTTCCATGGCCTGGGAGCATCGGCAATTGGGGGTTCTGCAGTGGGGGGTTTTGAAAATATCATAGCATTTCATGCCCATCATGGCTTCCGGGGTTTTTCCTGCAACCGAGGCCCCCGCAGGATTCATATAGGTGACAGTAAAGGATTTATCGATGGCCATCACCGGCGTTGGAATCAGATCCATCATGTCGGCCTTGGCCTTGGTTGCTTTCAAGGCTTCATTCAATTTTTTCAGGTCATGGGACGTTTTACTGCTCGGGGTTTTTCCTCCAGAACTTCGGGTTGTCTTTGGTTTGCTTGCCATGGGTATTGCCTCCGTTTATATTTTATTTTTATTAAAACGATTTAAATTCCTCGGTTTCAGCTATTTCCAGAAGACCGTTAATATCCAGGATCAGAGCCACTTTGCCATCTGGAAGGATGGTGGCGCCGGAAAACCCCTTGGTGTTTCTGTAAATCCGGCCAAGATTTTTAATCACGGTCTGGTGCTTTCCGATGACTTGGTCCACAACAAATCCCATGCGGGCGTGGTCCTTTTCCACGATGACGATTTGCTCAATTTCGGGTTTGCTGCCGTTGATTCCAAATAGCGTTCTCAGGGGAACATAGGGGACCATTTCATTCCGGACTTTCAGGATATGGCGGTTTTTGTTTTTCAGGGTTTCTTTTCCGGTCAATTCAACACATTCCTCAATACTGCTTAGGGGTAGAACAAAATGGGACTGGCCGATCTGGACCAGCAGGCCATCGATAATGGCCAGGGTTAAGGGCAGTTTCATGAGAAGGGTGGTGCCGCTGCCTTTTTTAGATACCAGCTCAATGGAGCCCTTAAGGCCCTCTATGCTTTTTTTCACCACATCCAGGCCCACCCCTCGACCGGAAATGTCTGTGATCTTTTCCGCAGTTGAAAAACCCGGGGCAAAAAGCAGGGAAAAGACTTCGTTTTCAGAAAGCTCGGTTTCCGGAGAGATGAGCCCTTTTTTCGCGGCTTTTGCTCTTATCCATTCAGGATCCAGACCTTTGCCATCATCAGAGATTCTGATGAGAACATGGGCTCCGGAATGGGTCGCGGACAGGGTAATTTTCCCCTGGGGATTTTTGCCCAGTTGTTTCCGGACATGGGGCGCCTCAATGCCATGGTCCATGCAGTTGCGGAGAATATGAACCAGGGGGTCGTTGAGGCGTTCGATGACGTTCTTATCCAGCTCGGTTTCACCCCCATCGGTGAACAGAGCAATATCCTTTTTAAGTTCCCGTGAAAGGTCCCTCACCAGACGTTTGAATTTGCTGAAGGTGGTCCCGATGGGCATCATGCGAATACCCATGGTGTTGTCCCGGAGTTTTGCAGTCAACCTTTCCATGGCTTCTGAGATTGCCGACCATTCCGGGTCCGACTTGGAGGATGCTTTCTGGCTGAGTCTGGCCTGAACCGTCACCAGTTCGCCCACGAGATCCACCAGGGTGTCGAGTTTGTCGGCGGCAACACGAATGCTCGAGGAGACTGGGGTTGTCGAGATCTGTCTGGACTCTTTGATCCATTTCTGCTCGGCCAGGGCGGAGTTGATGATGTCCTTGTCCACCGCTTGCTTTTCAACGAGGAGTTCACCGATTTTTTTCTGGTTGGATAGGGCGTTTTGGAGATCTTCCGGGCTTAAGTCTCCCCGGGCCATCAGGATTTCGCCAAGGCGCATATAATCATCCGCTCCTTCAACGGCATCGGGATCCGCAATGATGTCGATGTTCAGCTCGCAAAGATCTTCCACAAATATGAAAATATCCTTTATGGCATTGATGTCCCGGGAAGTGGTCAATACAATGTCCCAGAAAAGATAGGAGGTTTCCGGATTCATGTGCTTCAAGCAGGGCAGGGATCCCGTATGGGTGGTCAAATGATGGGGACCCATGGAGGTAAGTTCACGAATAAGGGTCAGAGGGTTGCTTCCCGAGGCGAAAATATCCGGGCCGGGACGGAAGCGAATGCGATAGGTTTTAAGACTGTCTTTCCCGGCACTGTCTCCTGAAAAGCACTTCTCCGGGGTTTCCACGGAAGTCGGTTCTACCTTATTATATACAGGCAAAGGATTTCCTTCCTGGTTTTCCTGTTCCCGCCCCAGTATTTTCTGAAATTCCAACACAAGGTTTTGGTTCACGGCTGGGTCCACGGGTTCTTCACGTATCATTTTTTTTATTTGATCGCAGGAGTAGAGCGTGAGGTCCACCAGGTTCCTTGTCACCGGAATCAGGCCCTGGCGAACACCATCGTAAGCGCTTTCAATTTCGTGTGTGAATTCTGCAACCTGGTCAAAACCGAACATGGCCCCTGACCCTTTAATGGTATGCATGGCCCTGAAAACCCGTCCCACAAGGTCCATATCTTCGGGTTTGTTTTCCAGTTCCATCAGGGACGTCTCCAGCTCCGAAAGCAGTTCCTGGGCTTCTTCCCTGTAGGCTTGTTTGTGTTGGTCCATTTTAACGCATCTCCGGCCATCCAAGGGATGGAGCGGCAAAAGGCAAAGGGAATGAAAAGCTATCCCAGAATCCTTTTGACAACGGTCACCAATTGCACCGGTTTAAAGGGTTTTATGATCCATCCCGTGGCCCCAGCGGCCTTTCCTTCCTGCTTTCGAATATCCTGGGATTCCGTGGTCAGCATGATGATGGGAATGAATTTATACAGGGGCTGTGAACGGACCTGGCGGATCAGTTCTATGCCGTCCAGCCTGGGCATGTTGAGATCCGTAATGAGCATGTTGACGTTTGAATTTTTCATTTTTTCAACCGCATCCATGCCGTCGGAAGCCTCCAATACGGAATAGCCCGCATCCTTTAACGTAAAACTTACCATCTGTCGTACACTGGCTGAATCATCAGCCGTTAAGATTACCTGAGCCATGATAAACCTCCAATAAGATGAAATCTTTCATGAATGTACCCTGGTTCCCGGGTATTCATGGAAAATTACCGAATCCAACCCCAGAAATTTAAGAAGGTCCGGCAAGGCTGAAGACGGAGAAATGATGTTGAAATTAATTCCGGCTTTTTGGGCATATCTTCCGGCAGCAAGTAGGATCTGCACAGCCGAAAGGTCAAAATTCCCGGCTTCCTTAAAATCCACCTCCAGGTGGGATGATGTTTCCAAGCCATGCATGACCTGCTGATGAAATTCCGCCGCATCCTCAATGAGGACCGATCCGTTGATGGTCAGTTTAATCTGTCCGTTTTCTTGTGTGGTCACGCAAGTCATACGTCTGTATCCCTTGATAAATAGATCAACCAATAGTCATTGGTCATTGTTTCAGAACAACTCCACATTATCCCCGAGGTCCTTTGCGCTGTCGAGGGTTCCTTCAGAACTGTTTATTATATTCCCTTGGTTATTATTATAGGCCTTGGCCATCATGGAAGGGGTCTCCAGAATCGATTGATGAATTTCCCGCTCCCTGTCCATACTGTAGCTCTGAAATAATTCGTTGATTTCCTCTTTGTCCTGTCCAGAATCTTTTTCAGGGGCAGGGACCCTGTCCTGAATCGAACCCTCCATTCTTTCTAGACAACCGGAAAGGTTTTCCGCCAGTCTTGGCATGAAATCCAGGTTCGAAACCAGACCGGAAATGGATTTTTTTATGGTTTCCGCCTGAATGCGAGCGGCTTCCGAATCCTTTGAAAAATCTCTGCATACCTTTGACAGTGTATTCGCCGCCTGGTTAAGGGTGGTTCCGGCTTCATTGGCAGCCCATTCTTCCTGGAGTTTTTCAGCAGTCGCGGTGATCTGTTGAAGTAAATCGGTGGTCCGATCCAGCACACCAACGGATTGATCCGAAGACTGCTTGACCTCCTGGGCCAGAACCTCAAGAGCACCGCCCTCTTGACCCAAGTGCGCTGCCTTGACGATGGCGTTTAAGGCCATGAGGTGGGTTTCAAACTCAATGCTATGGATATCCCGAACCAATTTCTCGATCTGCTCCACCGTCTCAGAAGCCTTGGATGCGGATTGCCTGGCAGGATTCAGAAGCTCCTGGGCCTGAAGAAGAACCTGTGCGAGGCTTCCAAATGAAGTTTGAAGCTTTTCAAAAGGATCGTTGTTCTTGCCTTTTTCGGAATCCGGAAAGGACGAGTCTCCGCTCATCCGGGTCAGGCATTCCAGGAGCGCATCGATTTCTCCGAGAATATTTTCAAAGGCATCCCGCCCTTGGCAATGAATACGCCGGATTTCCCCGATAATCCCCTTAAGTTGCATGGTTTGAAGATGGATGATGGAAATGGCCGTCAGAGAGGAATCTTTTCCATTTTCAGGACTTTTATTTTTGAGGGATTCATCCAAAAGAATTTTTGCATCCTTCAGGGCTTTGGTGATGTGGGCGATCCTCTGGGACATGTTGTCGTGGAACTGAATGGCCGCAACCAATTCTCCCACCTGCTCACGGATCCTATGGGAATTGACTCCCGCTTTTTCCACTGCGTTTCGGGATGCGGCCATCAGGCATTCGATTTCGCCAACCGCTTCATGGACAATTTTTCCCGCATTCCGGGCCATTCCGCGGATATGATGGAGGCCCTGTGAAAGGCTGTGATATAAAGCCTTCTGGGATTCGCCTGCTGAATTTAAAACCTCAAAGCTGGTGTCTGCAATTTGCCTGATTTTCATGGAAAGATGGCTGGTTTCCATGGATACCACGGAAAATAATTCAAAGGATTTATGGGTTCGGGCGCTTTCGATGCCGATGTTCATGGCAACGATTTTTAATAAAAGGCCGATTTTTTCAACCCTTACAAAAATCCCTGAAAGGGAATCAAGATGCTCCATCACCAATTTTCTCTGGCTAAGTTTTTCCTCAATTTCTTTCTGACACGAGAGCAACTCCTCAAGGGCCATATCCGCAAGTTTGCGCAGGGTAAAAAAGGCTCCGGATTCATTTTTATCATCCAGCAATCCAACCCAATTCAGTACGTTTCGTGCGAGGTCTCCTGTATTCTGATGAATGGTCTGAAGGTCTGTGCCCATGCCCATGAAAAGGGGTTCAACGGCGGACACCTCTTTTTCCAGATCTTTTGAAAGTTCGGAGAGTTCCTCCATGAGAGCTGGATGTTTTTTGATGGATTTAAAATAAGAACGTAAGAAATTTCCCATTCCCCCAGTAAGGGAATTCGCCGGGAACCCTTTGAGCCCTCCCTTGAGGAAATTAAGCTCGATCCCTTTGCTGATTATCACTGGAACCATTTTTTATACCTTTCCAGAATCAGGAGCCGATGGCTTGCAGGTATGTATTCTCTGCCTTCAACACATTCCTGATTTTTGAATTTATGTCGATATAATGAATCATTTTACCCAGCACTGCATTAAGGTCTTCGAAATCACTGTCCATGTAGGTCAAAAATCTCGGGTACAGCAGATGAGCTTTGGACAAGGTGTCGGGCTCCTGGTCCGGAAGCACCATGATCACCCTGTGGCCGATGATATGATTTCGGATGAGAAGCAGATCGGATAGATCCTGTTTTTTTTGGACCAGAAGAACCAAAATGCTGATATCCGCAAGGTTGAGAGAAAGCCTTTGCATAAGATATCGCACATCCTCGTAGACTTCTATTTGTTCCGGAGATGCCGTCCGGTTAAGGCTTCCTAAAACCTGTATAGACAAGCCGCCGGGCAAAGCAGAATATAGGATAACTTTCATGATAACCTCCTTGGATCTTAACGGGTTTATTAAAACCCGGTCTCATCGGTATCCTGGTGTAGGCCCTTTTGAAGGATAACATCAATAATCGTGCCGATAATGTAAAGCCGAACAAAAATAGCAATAAAAAATTAAATCAATAGTTTAATAAGTAGTATTCAAAGCGGTGAGGACTTGGATGTCCGCCCCGGGCATGTCCTTTAAAGGAGATTTTGTCCTGAATTCTGGAATTTTGTATTGTATTGAAGACAGATTTCTGACTTGAATCAATGGAAGAAGGAAAGGAATAGAAAGGAAAAATTATTAATCCGGCAGCCTTTTGCCTTATCGGGTTTGCGGCAAAACGGGGAGTCCCATCCGAAGGGTTTGGTTCCGTCGAATGCCTTCTTTGCCGCTGGGGGAGCCGGGGAGCTGGGGAGCTGGTCTGACCCGAAGGGCTTTGGCAGGCTGCCGGTTTAATAATCCTTTTAGAAACGCATGGCCAAAACTTTTAAAGAACAATTTGGGGATAAACCCGTTTTTGAAAAATAACCGTGTGCTTGGAGATAGACTATATCAAGATGCGTGCCAAACATTAAAATCATGGCAATAATAATTAAAACGAATTATAGCAATAACATATGAGTTAATTGGAGTTGGGGTGGATAAGTAAAAAACCACGCTGATGAAAGAAAAGCAGGACAGCGTCCTAAAAAGTGGACTGGAATTCAGGATATAGAACTTTTGTTCACTCTAAAACAGGGATTTTATCTTGAAGTGATTTGATGCTCTTTCATCAGGCCATAGAGGCGGGAGCGTGAGAGATTGGAGATGTCACAGCATTTCGTGATATTGCCGTTGGTCGTGGACAGTACTTGCTTGAGATAATTTTTTTCAGCGATCTTCATGGTTTCTCGAAATGATGTCGGCTGGGGTTGAGAGATGATGTCGAGCCCATGGTTTGCGGAATCTCCATTCGGGGGATTCAACTTGGCTTGGGTCGATTTGATCCTGATATGAAGGGGCAGGTGAATGGGCAGAAGCACCGGGTCGTTCAGGGAAGCTGAAAGGGCGGATTGAATGGAGTTGATGAGTTCTCGAACATTTCCCGGCCAATCATAATGTAACAGACAGACTTCGAATTCAGGGGAAAAACCTTTAATGCCAACTCTGCTCTGGCTGCAAAATTTTTTTGTATGGAAGAGTGCGATATCGATAATATCTTCGGTTCTGGACCCCAGGGACGGCAGAGGGATATGCAGGGTTTTCAAACGGAAAAGCAGATCTTCCCGGAAACTGCCAGCTTTGGCCATCTCATCCAGATTTCGGTTGGTCGCAGAAATCAGCCTGAAATCACTGTGTATTTCATTTTTGCTTCCCACCGGGCGAAAACATTTTTCTTGAAGGGCCCTTAAAAAGGCTTTTTGAATGCTCAAGGACAATTCACCGATTTCATCCAGGAAAAGAGTCCCATAATCTGCCTGCTTCACCAGGCCCTCCTGAATGGCGTCCGCCCCGGTAAAGGCTCCTTTGACGTGGCCGAACAGCACGCTTTCCACCAAGGTTTCCGGCAGGGCAGCACAGTCCACCACAACAAACCGGTTGTCTCGTCTTGCGCTGTTTTCATGAATGGCCTTGGAAAAAAGTTCTTTGCCGGTGCCCGTATCTCCGGTGATGAGGACATTAGCGGTATTGGACGCGGCCTGGGCCACCAGATCATAGCAATTTTTAATACTGGTGCTTTTGCCGACGATTTCGTTCATTTTAAGGGCCACGGGGTTGGCCCGGTTCTTTTTCAGCCCTTCCCGGTATTGGAGAATGCGTTTAAGGGGAAGCGTTATTTCTTCCGGGGAAACGGTTTTCTGAATGTAGTCCCATGCGCCGTAACGAAGGGCCATTTCTGCGCCTTGGCCATCCCCGAATCCTGTGATGATGATCACTTCCGGGGCTGAATTCGATTCTCGAATCTCCGAGATGACATCAATGCCGTTGCCGTCTGGAAGGTTGACATCCAGAAAGACCACGTCAATCTGATTCCCATGGATTTCGGCCAATCCATCGTGGATGGTGTTGGTCGAGATGGCCGTGTGGCCCATTCTGCATATGAGCTTTTCCAAAACGCGACACATCCTGGTGTCGTCATCAATGATCAGTACGCACGCCATAATTTGCTTTTGCCCTTTTGAGATTCGAATGCAATGCCTGAAAATGCAACCCGGTAGACGTTAAAAATTATGCAAAATGATTGCCAGTATTGCGAAGTCTGTAAAATGATTTGGGTTATTTCAAAAAAAATAAATGATAACAGAGAATTAAACTTTATCTATTATGGGAATGGATTTGGGATAGTGAAAGAAACGGTTATAAAACTGACAAAAAATAAGTTGAAGGTTGTCAATAAAATGTCAGGTCTCAGGACAATGGTAGGTAATCGCAATAAATCAGGTATAGTTTATCAGCTTATGGCCATGTTTGCCATTCCAAACAAAATATGATATTTAATTAAGCATAATAAAATTCAAAACAAAAAGTAAACGAAAATCCAGGGGGATTGGTATGAAAACAGCGGGTCATAAGAAAAAACTGGAGGCCATTTTTAACCAGGCGCCGGAATTAAAACTGATTTTGTATTCCAAGGAATCGATGGAAATCAAAAGAACCGAAATCCGCGATTTTTTGTCCGGATTGCTGATTCAAGCCTTCAGCGACAACCCTCAAGCGGCTCCTTTGGAATGGATTCTTGTGCGGGATTCCATTATTGCGTTCCGAAACATTCTCTCCCTTCGAAGTGAAAACCTGGTTGGATTCAGTTTTTTGCAATATCTGGAGGACCTTATCCATAAAAAAGATTTAAAGGACGTGGAGAGACCCAGCCCCGGGTTTTTAGAAGAAATCAACCACCTCATGAAAGGTCTTATGGGGAAAAGCGACCTGTACCAGGAAAAGGCGCCGGCCTTTTTGAAATACCAGGGTCAAAAGGCGGCCCGTTTGCGCTCTAAGGACCTCTCAAAAATGGCCCGACAGAGCCAAAATTACATCAGCCGATATCTTTCCGGACTGGACAAAGAAGTGGTTCGACAAAGAAGTGAAAATAAAAGCCGCATCATGAAATATTTCGGGTCCACGGAAGCTGAATGGAACGACTGGCGTTGGCATATTCGGCATATTATTCGGGATGCAGACACCTTGACGAAACTGATCCGGCTGACTCCCGAAGAATACCAGGCGGTGAAACTCAGTAAAAGCTATAAAAGTCCTTTCGGTATCACCCCCCATTACCTGGCGCTCATGGACCCTGATCCTGAAAGCGGAAAAGACCGGGCTGTCCGGGCCCAGGTCATCCCCTCTCTCCATTACCTCAAGGGTTTAAAGGCGAACAGGGAAAACTCGGGAAAATCCATGGATTTCATGCTCGAGGGGGATACGTCTCCCATCGAGGGCATTACACGGCGGTATCCGGAAATCGTGATCTTAAAACCTGTTCTGACTTGCCCTCAGATCTGTGTTTACTGCCAGCGGAATTGGGAAATTGAGGAGGTTTACTCCCCCAATGCAGCACTTTCCAAAAAGAAATTGCAGGCGGCTCTGGAGTGGATCAAGAACACACCGGAAATCAGTGAGGTGCTCATCACCGGGGGAGACCCTCTTATCCTTGAGGATGACAGGCTTGAAGAAATCATCGCCGCCCTGGCGGCCATTGCCCACGTGGAGAGAATCCGCATAGGGACGAGAACCATCGTAACCCTTCCCCAGCGCATCACAGATCATTTTGTTCGAATGCTCAATCGTTTCCACATTCCCGGAGAAAGGGAAATCATCGTGGTCACCCATTTTGAGCATCCCTATGAATTGTCCCCGGAAAGCCAAAATGCCATTCAGAAAATCAGACAGTACGGAATGGTGGTTTACAACCAGATGGTCTATACCTATTACAACTCGCGGAAATTTGAAGCCGTGGCTTTGCGGAAGGCCTTAAGGCTTGCAGGGGTCATCCCCTATTACACCTTTAATACCAAGGGCAAAGAAGAAACCATTGATTTTCGGGTCCCCATTCCCCGGCTTCTCCAGGAGCAGCATGAGGAAGCCCGGCTCATGCCCGGAACCCTGAGAACCGACGAGACCGTATTCAATGTGCCGAAACTGGGGAAGAACTACCTCCGGGCGCGTCAGCACCGGGATGTGATTTCCATCCTTCCCGATGGCCGCAGGGTGTATGAATTCCATCCCTGGGAAAAGAAGCTGGCCCTTGTGGATACCTATCTATACACGGATGTATCGATTTATGATTATCTCAAAAGGTTGAAGGCGGACGGCGAAAATCTGGCCGATTATCAATCCATCTGGTATTACTATTAGCCCCGGAAAGCAGGTTAGGCAAAGGTGATGCAGTTTCTACCGGCGGACTTGCTTTGATATAACAGGTCATCGGATCTTTTTAGAATAGTCAGGGAAGTGTCATCATCCCTGACTATGGTGGCTCCTGCGGACAGGGTGACATTAATCTTTTTGTTTTCATATTCAATGTAGGAGCCGGCAACTAGAGCCCTCAGTCGATCAGCTATCATTTTCAGATCGTCTTCCCGGATATTCCGAACAATCCCGATGAATTCTTCTCCTCCCCATCTGCCGAAGATGTCAAAAGGTCTTGCGCTTTTAACCAGGGTATCTGCAACGAATTTCAATACTTTGTCACCTGTATCATGCCCATGGGTATCATTGATGTTCTTGAAATGATCAATGTCCATGAAAATTAGACCAAAAGGAATATCAAAACGTTTTTTTTCCTCGAAACGAAGTCTGATCTCTCTTTCAAGGTAGTTCCGATTGGCAAGCTGGGTCAGGTTGTCTAAAAGCGCCAGTTTTTCAAGCTCTTGAATTCTAATTAAATTCGCTTTCTGATCGCTGATGTCACTGAAAAGTTCAACCCCGCCTATAATTTCACCTGCATCATCGGTTAAAGCCGTGGCTCTGATAACAACGGGGATTCTGTGCCCGTCTTTATGGTGCAAATACACTTCACTCTCACGCGAAATACCGTCCTTTAGGGTCGCTTTCATGGGACAGCCGGAAATGCAGAGATTGTTTCCTTTTTCATCGATGTGGGTCAAGATGTTGTCTGAACAATGACGCCCGGTCACCTCCATAGTTTTAAACCCGGAAATTTTTTCTGCAGCTTTATTCCAGTAAGTGATTTTACAATCCCGATCAACGAAGTACAAGCCGTCATAAAGATTTTCCATAATTTTTTCAAAAACAGGCTGATTGAGATCCATTTTGTCTCCTTTGGATAACCCTGAGGTTTTAGACAGGCCAGACAGGGATGCAAAACGGTCCTTGTCTCCTATCAATTCCCATTGAAAAAACAAAGGCGTAAAAGAAATATTATAAAATAATCGGCATATTAACGACTGGTGGAGGCCAGTTTTAAGGCCAGCAGAATAAATACCGTTCCCGCCACCCGGTTCATGATGACCTGAGCCTTCGCGGATCGGCTGAACCAGCCCCCGATGGATCCGGCCAGAAAGGCGATGCCCCCGAAAATCAGAAGGGTAGCCAAGATGAAAATTCCCCCCAGAAGAACAATCTGAACGGTCAAGGAACCCCGGGCCGGATCTGCAAACTGGGGCAGGAAAGCAAGGAAAAAAATGGATACCTTGGGGTTGGTGATATTCATGAGAATGCCCCGGCGGTAGAGCTTGCCGAGACTTTTTTTCCCATGGGCGCTTCCGGTAATTTCAGAGGCGGAGGCCCTGAATGCCTGCCAGGCCAGCCAGGCCAGGTAGCAGGCCCCGAAGATTTTCAGACCTGTGAAGGCGATTTCAGACACCTTGAATATGGCTGCAACTCCGAAGGCAACGGCTGTGGTATGAACGATAAGCCCGGTGCAAAGGCCAAACATGACAAAAATGCCTGATATTCTTCCATAGAGTGCGGCTTGGGTCAGGACAAAGATGTTGTCCGGCCCCGGGGCCAGGGCCAGTATGACGGAAGCAGCAAAAAAGGCTGCAAGGGTTTCAACGGGGATCACTTGAAAAATTTCCTGTTGTTCAAAAATTATGGCCGATGAAAAAATAAATTGAATTCAGAAAACTCAAATTTAACGAGCCATGCACAGGAATCTTATACCTTCTGATGATCCTTCTGGCAAGACCCTTTTGGGGACATTGTCAAGAAGGACCGCCGGTGTCGTTCACCGGCCGGATAGGAGCGCATCAGACCTTTGAACCCCCCACAATGGCCGCCAGTTCTTCCACCATGAACTTCATTTCTTCGGCCTGGGCATTCAATTGTTCTCCGGCTGAAGCCGATTCCTCTGCGCTGGCTGCATTCTGTTGCACCACCTTGTCCATTTCAGCCACGGACTCGTTGGTCTGGTCTATTCCGTGGGCCTGCTCATTGGAGGCCGCCGAAATTTCTCCCACGAGTTCAGCCACTTTTTCCGCACGTTTCACCACGTGGACGAAATCCTGTGCAGTCTTTGTTGTTAAGTCAGCTCCTTCTTTCACTTTTTTAACGGTTTGCTCAATCATGCCAGCGGTGTTTTTGGCTGCTTCAGCCGCACGCATGGCAAGATTTCTCACTTCATCAGCCACCACAGCAAACCCGGCCCCGGCTTCACCGGCCCGTGCTGCTTCAACTGCTGCATTCAACGCCAGAAGGTTGGTCTGGAACGCGATCTCATCAATGGTTTTGATAATTTTGGATGTTTCTTCGGAAGCCTTGGAGATCTCTTCCATGGAGGTGCTCAACTGGCCCATGGACCCATTGGCCTGACCCATGACCTGCTTGGTTTCATGCATCAGCTTGTCTGCTTGGCCCGCATGGTCGGCGTTTTGTTTGATCATGGAAGACATCTCTTCCAAGGATGCCGACGTTTCTTCAATGGCGGCGGCCTGCTCGCTTGCACCCTGGGCAAGCAATTGACCGGCCGATGACACCTGGCCTGCAGCTGAGGCAACTTCCTGGGCGCTGTTGTTCATTTTTTCACTGATCCGCCGGATGGGCTCAGACACTCCCACGGCAATCCAGAAAATGGCTGCGGCCAGAATTAAAAATCCGAGGACGCTGGCTGCAATGGCCAAGGTCAATGCCTGCATGGGTTTCTCCATCACGCTTTTTAAGGGGATGCCCACTGCAAAGGCCCAGGGCGTTTCTGATTTGCCTATAATGAAAGGCACCGTCTCTATGAATAGATCGCTGTCCATGGCAGAGGAAAAAACCGTAAAAGCGTATTCTCGCCCATCTCTGACAGAATCGGCAAATGCCGTTATATGGTCGCCGGTCATATCGGCTTCAACATCCCTCATCTGTTTGCCCAACCGCTGGGGATCAAAACTCGCCGCGACAGTGCCCTGATTGGCGAAGACCGCTGTAACGCCGGTTCCAAAAGGTTTGATACCGGTGACCAGGTTCTGCAGCCTGTCCAACTGAACGTCGACGCCGGCCACTCCCACAACCTGGCCTTGGATGATTATGGGTACAACCAGGCTGGTCATGAGCACTTCCTTGTTGTTGACTTTATAAACGTAAGGTTCGACAATGGTTTCCTTGCCGGAATTTCTCGCCAGTAGATAATAGTCACCCGCACCGGTTTTGTCGTAACCCAATAGGGGTTCAAGGGCCGACGTTCCGGATCCACTATTCCAATAAGGAATAAATCTGCCCGTGGCGTCATGCCCTGGCTCGTTGGCATGTTTGCTGTCTTCTCCATCCAGAGCATTAGGTTCCCAGCATGTCCAAACACCGATAAAATGAGGGTTGCGTTCCAAGGTGTTTTTTAATATCGCGTTTAAAAGGTCACGGCCTACGCTGCCATGGCTTTTGGCAGCTTCAAAAGCATGGGCAAGGGTTCTGGCCGAATCCATGGCCACTTCCAATTCAGCGTCAATCTCATTGGCATACCGGTAAGCCATTTCGCCTGCCTTGGACAGGGATTCTGCTTTTAGCGTTTTCATGAGGGAAACGGAAAGGAATGTGACAACGAACGCCATGACCAGGAATACGATCAATAGAATCGGTAATGTCAACCTGAGTTTCAGAGAAAGTCTGGTTTTTATCCCGTTTAACATTTGGCTGGCCCCTGTTTGATGGCTGTTCTTTCCCATCAGGGAATTCTTGGACATATTTTTATCCTTAATGAATGGGTGGGTATTTTATGTAAATCGATTAAGAAGATTCAATAAACCAATAGCAGGAATCTGATGAGATGCGTTTTGAGGCCGATGCGGTATATTGTCTTTAATATCTCTATCGTCAGATTTCGGGGAATACTTGAAAAAATTTTTGGTTTGAATTTTATGGCAATAGGACAGGCTGATCCAAAAAGGATCCTGCCGATGGGGTTTTATCTGTTTTTATTAAATTGGCTAATAAATATCCTTAAATAGCGTATACTCGAAAGAATGAGCGACAGCCCGATCCCGGTGTATAGCACAGACAGGTAGGTTTTGGAAATCGAGGAATGGCGCAGAAATACACCCAGGGTCGCCATGATGGCCACGATGAGATAACTCTTCCACGTCATAAAGGAAAAGAGGCATTTCCCCCCTTCCATCAAAGAAATTCGGCCTAAATTTTTATCCACGATTTTTAAAAATCCAAAGTGATGGATCACCAGGGCTGCCGAAAGACCCAGCCCGACAAATAGAAAAGTGCCGCTCTCTTTAGAGGCATTTAACCAGGTATATGAAAAAGATAACAACATCGTTCCAACGGCAACCCACACGAAACCTGACAAAAAGATCAGCATGTTTTTGCCGGCCACGGGTTTGAATTTATCCATCTTCTTAACCATGCTTGCCTCTTCAAATCAAAGGGATTATTGACACCGGATGTATCCCACAAATCCTTTGTTCCATGGAAATCATTGTCCATCATCCGTTTGTCCTGCAATTATTATCTTTTTAAGGCACACGGATGACAGTATACCAGGACCCCGTTCCTTGGCAAGGGGGGTTAAAAAAATGTAAAAAATTGACACAATCGTTTTGAACCGCCATAATGAACGAAAACAATTCGTTCCTCCTGAACAGGGTGGATTGACTTGAATCCAAGCCTGGGAAAAATAATAATGCCCAACACCTTCCGTGCTCTGAATTATTCGGGTTATCGATATCTGTGGCTGGGTCAACTGGGGCACTCGGCGGCCATGTGGATGGAGCAGGTGGTACGCCCGCTGCTGATTCTTGAACTCACCGGTTCGGCCCTTCAGGTCGGATTCGTGGTCGCCCTGAGAATGACGCCCCAGCTGATTTTCGGACTCCTTGCCGGCGTTATCGCAGACCGGTACAACAAACAGCGTGTTCTCATGTTGAGCCAGACAGTCACGCTGATGATGCATCTTGTCCTCGCCGTTCTTATCCTTACCAAAAACATCGCAGTCTGGCATGTTTTCGTCACAGCTTTTATTTCAGGCGCCTCCATGGCCTTTAACCAGCCGGCCAGGCAATCCATGATTCCCTGTCTTGTGCCGGTAGAGATGATGTTAAACGCCATCGCTCTAAACACCGCGGCCATGAATACCATGAGGGTGCTGGGTGCGGGATTGGCCGGAGGGCTGCTGATATTTTTGGATTTCGGTGAGATTTATCTGCTCAACGCGATTATTTTTGTCTTTGTGATCTGGATGACCTCAAAAATTCGACTTCCGGACAATTCAAAGACTTCCGGTTCAGGGGATGCCTGTGAGCCTCCTGGAAAGACAACCATTCTCCACGATCTTCTGGAGGGATTCCGGTATATGGCCGCCAACCGGGTTGTGTTATATCTGGTGGGGATGGCGTTGGTCCTGTTTCTTATTGGCCTACCCTATCAACAGGTTTTTATTCCCCTTCTGGCCCTTGATGTTCTGAAGATCGGGAGATCAGGAGCCGGATGGATGCTGGCCCTTACCGGTGCCGGTGCCCTCATGGGTTCTCTTGCCATGGCGTCCGTCAAACAATTGCCCCGGCGGGGGTTGATTTTAATGGGGCTTATCGTACTTTTCGGGGCGGCCTTGGCACTGTTGTCCCAGAGCCGCGTGATGGTTCTTTCCGGTCTGGCCCTCATCATCGCAGGCGCGGTTGCCACAACTTATAATTCATTGAACATGTCTTTGCTGTTTGAACAATCGGACCGGCAATTCCACGGGCGGGTTTTGAGCCTCATGAGTCTTGATCGGGGTTTTGTTTCCCTCGGCGCAGTTGTGGCCGGCGCTCTTGCCGAAGGGCTGGGCCCTCAAACCGGTCTGTTGATTTTGGGGCTTTCCTGTATCAGTGTGATGGTGGTTCTGTTTTTTTTTCTTCCGGCTCTTCGAAAAATCAGTTGAGTACAAAACGGTACCAGGTTTTTGACCATCGAATTATGCTTCCAGTATTTTGGCGATGAGCTCTTCCCTTTTTTTATCCGTGAGATACGGCATGGTCTTTACGTCGCGGATCTTGTCTTCCCGGTCTTTTTTTCGTCCGGCCGCCTTGGCTGCTTTGGCAATCAGATCCTCCAAATCACAGGGTTTCATAACATAATCAAACGCTCCGTTTTTCATGGCATCCACAGCGGAAGGAACGGTGGCGTGCCCCGTGAGCATGATCACTTCCAACATGGGATATTGCTTCTTGATGGCTTCAAGGGTTTCAATTCCGTCAATCCCCGGCATTTTGACATCCAGAACCACGACATCCACGGAAGCGTTGTTCTTCAAAAAGGCCAAAGCCTCCGATCCTGAAAATACGCAATCCACCGTAAATCCTCTTTGAACCAGGCGCCGGGCCATGGCTTCGATCAGGGGCTTTTCATCATCAACCAGCAGTAAATTAAACAAAGTCATAGAGGGGTCTCCTTGATGGCGGAATTTTGCTTATCTGTATAGGCGGTAGTCGAGGTTGAATCGTTTTGCCTTGTAGTTGAATTTCCGAACCGTGGTTTTCAACATTTCGGCTGCTTTGGTGGCATTTCCCCGGGTATTCTTCAAGGAATCGATGATCATTTCCCGCTCGAGCTTGGAGACAGCGTCTTCAAGGGACAGAGACGGAAGGGTTCCCGAGGCTGATCCGGTCTGAAGGGTGGGGGGAAGGTGGTAGCTGTGAATCACTCCCTCATCGCAAAGCAAAATAGCCCTTTCAATGCAGTTCTCAAGCTCCCTCACGTTTCCGGGCCAGTGGTATTCCATGAGCATGTCGATGGCAGGCGTTGAAAAACGCCGAACATCCTTGTGGTTTTCCTTGGCGTATTTTTCCAGAAAATGTTCCGCCAGAAGGAGAACGTCGGTTTTTCTTTCCCGCAAAGGGGGCAGGTAGATGGGAAAAACATTGAGCCGGTAATAAAGGTCGGGGCGAAAGCCACCGTCTTCAACGGATTTTTCCAGGTTTTTATTGGTGGCGGCGATGATCCGTACATCCGTTGGAATGGTTTTATGCCCTCCCACCCGTTCAAACTCCCTTTCCTGCAACACCCTCAAGAGTTTTACCTGGACCTCCAGGTCGATGGAGCCGATTTCATCCAGAAACAGGGAGCCTTTGTTGGCGAGCTCGAATTTACCCAATTTCTGCCGGATGGCACCGGTAAAGGCCCCTTTCTCATGTCCGAAGAGCTCGCTTTCAATGATATTGGTGGGAAGGGCGGCGCAATTGACCTTGACGAAAGGGTTTTTGGTCCGAAGGCTATTGTAGTGAATGGAGTTGGCCACGAGTTCTTTGCCGGTTCCGCTTTCCCCTCGAATGAGGACGGTGGCGTTGCTCTTGGAGACCTGGGAGATCATCTGGAAGACTTCCCGCATTTTGTTGCTGTTGCCGATGATGTCGTTGATGCGGTACTTGTTTTTCAGCTCATCCCGAAGCCGTTGGTTTTCTTCCCGAAGCCTGGATTCCTCAAGCCGGATGGTCTCCAGCTTGATGACCTGCCTTGCGATCATGGTGGAGATCACCGCCATGACCTGCTGGGCTACCTCCAGAGAGTAGCTGGCATGGATGGGTTTGTCCACGCTGATGGCCCCGATGACCTGGTTTCCTTTTTTAATGGGATTGCAGATGAATGAATAATCCTGGTCCTGTTTTCCTTTTCGGGAGGCGGTTCGGTTTAAGAACAGGGGCTCTTCACTGATTTTTGGAATGATAATGGGTTTGCCGGATTCAATCACCCGTCCGGTGATGCCTTCCCCCATCTGGTATTTCACGCTTTCCATGGCGGTGTTGGAAAGGCCCTGGGCCACGGCAATATTAATTTCATTGGAGAGGGGATTTAAAATGGTGATGGTGCCCCGGACCATGCCCAGGGTGCCGGCCAGAATTTCCAGCACTATGAGCAGGGATTTCTTTAAATCGATGTGCTCGTTCAAGGCCTCGCTGATGTCATATAGCAGGGAAATTTCTTCGGTTCTTTTCATGACGACAATCGTATTCGTTCAAAAGTGTTCATGTGATGGTTAACGTTTTTCCGATGGAACGGAAAAGATTTACTAAACACCAAAAAACCAATCAAATCAACCCTTAATTTGAAGTTCACAGCCGGCCTTTTCGAAGAATGGCTACCAGAAGCCATATTCCCATGACGGCTGCGGCCAGGAACCCGATGATCCCGATGAGGGAGATTCCGAAGACATAGGGCGGGGTTTTGGAAATGATGATGAGGGCGGAGCCGATGATGAGGGCGGCAATGACAATGGAAAAGGAAAGGCGGTTGCTGATCTGATCATGGGTGGACAAAATTTCGTGCAACCCCTTGTGTTCGATGGTGATGGGCAACTGCTGCTTTCGGATCAGCCTGGCGATATCGCGTATATCTCTGGGGAGTTGTTTCAGGAGGTCCAGAAGGTCGGAAGCCACGGCAATCATGTCACCGGTAAGCCTTGTGGGTCTGAATCGGTCGGTTTTGACTTTTCGAATAAAGGGTTCGGCTCGGGTCAGGATGTCAAAATCCGGGTCCAGCATAAGTCCCACACCTTCCAGCTCGCTTAAGGCCTTGATCATCAGAAAGATATCCGGAGCGATTCTGAGCCGGTGCCGGGAGGTGAGGGTCAGAAGGTGCTGCAACAGTTTGCTGATTTTGATGTCCTTCAACGGCTTATAAAGGTGGCGACCCAAAAAATCCGCCACATCCCTTTCCAGCATGCGGATATCCGGCTCAACATCCCAGGAGGTGAGCCTTAAAAGCACCTGGGCTGATCTTGCTTCATTGCGTTGGACCACGCTTTCCATGAGTTCTGCGAAATCCTCCCGGGTCTGCCGATCCACAGATCCCACCATGCCGAAATCCAGCAGGCAGATGATATTGTTGGGAAGAATGAAGATGTTTCCCGGATGGGGATCTGCATGGAAAAATCCGTCGGTGAAAATCTGCTTAAGGCAGATATCCGCCCCCCGGTTGGTGATGAGTTTGCGGTCCAGGCCGTTTTCATCCAAGAGATGAAGAAGGGAAACCTTGATTCCGTCGATGAATTCCATGGTGAGTATACGGGAGGTTGTGAAATCATGATAAATTTTAGGGATATAGGTGGTGCTGTCTTCCAGGAAATTAAAGGCGAATTTTTCCAGATTGGCGGCCTCAATGGTATAGTCGATTTCCCTTTCCATGGATCTGGCAAACTCCTCTACGATTTTCACCGGTCGGTAGAAGGCGATTTCCTCGATATTGTTTTCCGCCAGGGTCGCCAGGTGAAGCATGATCTCAAGATCCACTTCAATGGTGCTTCGAATATCCGGTCTTCGGACCTTGATGGCCACGATGTCGCCGTTTTTAAGACCGGCCCGATGGACCTGGCCGATGGAGGCCGAGGCGATGGGGATCTCGTCGATAAAATCAAAGACCTCATCCATGGGCCGCGCCAGTTCGCGTTGAATGATTCCGGCAGCCTCCGAGAAGGCAAAGGATGGCACTTGATCCTGAAGCTTTGCAAATTCACCCAAAAAATCAATAGGAATAAGGTCCGGCCGGGTGGATAGCAACTGGCCGAGCTTGATATAGGTGGGGCCCAGCTCCTCCAAGGCCATTCTGATTTTTTCCGCCCTGGAAAATTTTTCCAACCGCTCCCGGCGTTTTTTGGAAACAAACTGGAGTCCGATTTCCAGGACCTGATCGATTCTCAGGGATTCGATGAGGTCCCCGAAACCGTATCGGAATAGAATGGTCAGAATCTGTCGGTATCGGTTCAGATGTCTGTAGGTTCGCCCGAACAAGCCGATTTTGCGAATGCTCAGCATGGTATCTTTCAAATAGGGGTCAAGTGGACAGGATGGGTCCTTAAGGCTTGGAAGACTCGCCGTTTTCGCTGATGGCCTTTTTCAGGTCCCGGATTTCCTTTTTCAGACCTTTCAAGTCCTCATTGGTCACGATGTCCATTTTTTTCAGAACATCTTTCACAACATGTTCCACCTTGGATTCCAGTTTGTCCTGGGTTTCGGAGTATCGCTTTTTTAAATCTTCAAGGAATTTCTTGCCGTCTGATTCGCTGAGGTTGAATTTTTTTTCCATTTCCTTGGCGAAATCCTCAATTTCTTCCTTGGTCTTCATGGCCAGACCCACGCCGGACAGTATGGTTTTTTTAATAAGATCGATCATGTTGTGCTCCTTGACGGTTCGGTTCGTGCCAAATGGCAGGAAATCTTAAAGGACAGTGAATTTTTTTGATAATTATCATGGGGATATAGGCATTGCAAGCAATAAGAGACTTGACTGTTTGTGTAAACTGACCTAATTTATTGATAATCAATAAAATTCAAAGAATAGACCACGGAGAAAGGACGTTTTGATTCATGGCTTATACAATTGCCCTTGCGGGAAAGGGAGGAACCGGCAAAACAACTGTAGCCGGTATGCTGATTAAATACCTGGAAAAGAAAAATAAGGGCCCCATCCTGGCGGTGGACGCGGATGCCAATGCGAACCTCAATGAGGTGCTGGGGTTGAAGGTGGAAAACACCCTGGGGGGTGCCCGGGAAGATATGAAAAAGGGGAAAGTTCCGGAAGGCATGACCAAGGACATTTTCATCTCCATGAAATTGGAGGAAGCCCTGGTGGAAGCCAAAGGCTATGACCTGGTGGTCATGGGCCAGCCCGAAGGAGCCGGGTGCTATTGCGCCGCAAATTCTCTGCTGACGAATTTTCTGGAGAAATTAAGCGGAAACTACCCCTATGTCGTCATGGACAACGAAGCGGGAATGGAGCACATCAGTCGCCTGACCACGAAAAATGTGGATGTGCTTCTCATTGTTACCGACACCTCCCGGCGGGGAATTCAGGCGGGACTGCGCATCCATGAACTGGCCAAAGGCTTGAATATCGGAGTCAAGAACAGCTATTTGATCATCAATATGAACAAGGAAGAACCTTCGAAGGAAGTGGTGCAGATGCTCCAAGACAAGGGTTTGGCAATGGCCGGGACCATTCCTGAAAATGACATGGTTTACCAATATGATTTGGACGGACGGCCCACGGTGGAAATTCCGGAAGACAACCAAGCGATTCAGGCCGCCTATGCCATTTTCGACCGCATCATCGGGTAAAAACCTTGGGGAATGTGGTCTTCACCGAAGAGTAAAATTCAAACCAGATCCATCGGAAGGGTATGAAAAAAACCGGCTTTTTGTATGATGAACGGTTTTTAAATCATGAAACCGGTTTGATGCACCCGGAATCGGCAGACCGGCTCCGGGTAGTCATGAGCCAATTGAAAGAGACCGGCCTGATTGAGAGACTCCGGCTGATCACTGCAGAGTTTGCGGAAACCCGTTGGCTGGAATTGGTTCATGGGAAGGACTACATTGAAAGGCTTAAAACCCATTGCCTTTCCGATGAGACGACTTTTGATTTTTCGGATAACCGGACCTGTTCTGAGACCTTCAATACCGCAAGCCTGGCCGTTGGGGGGATTTTAAAGACCATCCGCATGGTGATGGACGGGGAACTCGACAATGCCTTCTGTGCGGTGAGGCCCCCCGGACATCATGCGGAATCCGGCAGAGCCATGGGGTTTTGCTATTTTGCCAATGTCGCCATCGCCGCAAAATATATTCAAGCCAACTGGAATATTCGCCGCATCGCCATTATCGATTTCGATGTTCACCACGGAAACGGCACCCAGCGTGTTTTTGAATCAGACCCGTCGGTTTTCTACTACTCCGTGCACGAACATCCGTCCTTTTCTTTCCCGGGTACCGGAAGGATTTTTGAAAAAGGAACCGGCCCTGGAAAGGGGTTTACCCGGAATTATGCCTTGCTTCCCGGTCAGGGTGACAAGGAATACATGAAGCTCATGGAGGTTGACCTGATCCCGGTTATTGACCAATACCAGCCGGAAATCATTCTTCTCTCGACTGGTTTTGATGCCCACTATGATGACATCATGTCCAGAATCAAAATGACCACTAAGGGTTTTTCCATATTCATGGAAAGAATCATGGAATTGGCCCAAAGGAACTGCCAGGGGCGTTTGATCTCCGTTCTGGAAGGCGGCTATTCTCTGCTAAGGCTTCCGGAGCTGGTTTCAAACCACTTGAAAATTTTATTGGGAGAACCTCCGGACGATTATCCCGAGGATCTTTAGGCTTTTCAAGGAAAACAGGGAGATAGGCTATGTTTGTCGGCACATCCATGACAAGGAAAGTGGAAACCATCGGGCCGGATGCGAATGTTTTCGAGGCCCAGGAAAAAATGATTCAAAACAAGGTTAGGCATCTGCCGGTGGTGGATGAGGACAACCGGCTTCTGGGCATTGTCACGGATCGAGATATTCGGAGTGCCATGCCGTCCGCCCTTTTTGAAACCCTGGAATGTACCCTCGAAGATAAAAACAGTTTTTGCGACTTGACCATCAAGGATATCATGACGCGGGACCCCCTCTCCATTTCCCCTTTGTACACCATTCAGGATGCCATGCTCCTGATTCAGAAAGAGAGGATCGGGGCGCTTCCTGTGGTGGATGAAGAAGGTAAATTAAAAGGCATCATTTCCATTCGAGATCTGTTGAGGGCGTTTATTAATGTCATGGGCATAGGAGAGCCCGGAACCCTTCTGGGTGTTCTTGCGGATGAAAAGACCGGGGAATTGAAAAAAATCGTGGATATCATCGCAGAAGAAGGACTTTCCATGGGGAGCGTCCTGGTGGCGAAATATTTCGAAAAACACAAAAGGGCGGTTTTCCCCTATCTGCTGGCCATGAATGTGTCCCCGGTCAAGGAAAAGCTCGTGGCCGCGGGATTTGAAATGATTGATCCCCTGAACTGGTACATCGATCGTCTTCCCGGGGAAAACGATGAAGGATGCCAATCCTGATGGGGTGGTCCTGAATGAATATGCAATGCCCCGCAAATCCTTACGGGGATCTTTATATCTATTATCTGGAAGGCCGCCTGGACCACAGGTTGCCCATTGCCAATGAACATTTCATCGGCAACTGGGAAGAGGATGGGTTCAATTTTCTGTTCTTTTCCGTCAAATCCGATAAGGCCGTGGAACAGGTGATGGCCATGCAATCCGAGCTCACCTTGCTGGACCGGTTTCAAATGACCTATGATGAATGGCACGGAGATGCTGTTTCCAGCTTTTGCGCCGGGGATTTTCTCATCGATCCCCCCTGGTCCGTAACCCCGGATTCCGTGGAGAAGACATCTTCAAACCATCACCTCCTCCTGGATCCCGGTGTTGTTTTCGGAACCGGTACCCACCCCACCACCAAAGACTGCCTGACTGCTTTGCAGCTGGTTTTTCAAAGCAAGCCGCCCCAAACAACTTTGGATATCGGTACAGGTACAGGGATTCTGGCGCTTGCGGCCGGAAGCCTGGGTTGTCCTCGAACCCTGGCGGTGGACCTGAATCTTTTATCCGTGAAAACCGCGCGCCGAAATATTCTGCTAAACGCCATGGAAGACAGAATTCTTGCGGTTTGCGGATCGGCTGAAAATTTTATGGACTATCCGGTGGATTTCATGATAGCAAACATCCATTATGATGTGATGAGAAAACTGATTGAAAGCAAAGGGTTTTATAAGAAAAAAGAATTTATTCTTTCCGGATTGATGAAAAGCGAAGCCAGGGCGGTAAAAGAGACGCTTTTGCAGAATCATGCGGAGATTACACAAACCTGGGATCAGAACGGGATATGGTTCACTTTTTTGGGGAAAACAAGTTAGTGTCCATCCAGAAATGGCTAATTTGCCCGATTTCTTCGTTGGGCCAAAATTTTAATCCTCAAAATACTCAATGTATTCATCCGGTTAAAATTTTGGTCCGCCTCGAACTCGAACAAATTCTCTCATCTCTGGATGGACACAAGTTAATGCCAAAACGTAGAAGACCCTGACCATGAAAAAGCCGGGGGATTCAGGGAACCGTTTCTGAATCGTTCATACTGAAACGCCGAAGGGGACAGTGATGATCATCAAATGCTGGGGCTCAAGAGGATCCATCCCCGTATCCGGAAGGGAGTATGATCACTTCGGCGGAGACACCACCTGCCTTGAGATTCGAACCAAAAACGATGAGATCATCATCCTGGACGCGGGCACGGGAATTCGACGCCTGGGCAAGCAGCTGATCGCAGAAAAGCGTTTCCAATACCATTTGATTTTTAC
>VMSV01000011.1 GCA_013791935.1 Desulfobacteraceae bacterium
AGAAGATTCATGTTCACGAGGGTAATATGGGCTTTTGAACCCAAACGAGCCTGCCCCTCCGAATCACCAGCCGGTCTTGCCCCCGCCCTGTTTTCCCCATTCCCCGGCCGCGCCCCGACAATGGGGATGGTGTTGCTTTCATGATTCATCTGCGGTTTTTCCCCATGCCGATAAAGGTTCCTATCCGCGCACGCCTGCAACGGCTGAAGGGGTTCGGACTTCCTTTTGTCTGAGACTGTCTCTCAATTCTTCAATCACGCCCCGTTCCTTGACCTGAACCGGCTCAACCTCAAGAATCATGGGTTTGGGCGTCATGCGGGTTTTTAAGAAGTCCGCTGTATCGGAAGTCGTCACTTTCAGGTAGACTTCATCCTTGCCGAGCTTTTTAAGCTCAAAGCTGATTGCACCAAAGCCATTGTCGCCCACCACGCCTTCACCTTCGGGGACCAGGGCATAACTGCCGTCCTCGCCCGTGGGGCTGTAGTGGACTCGAAAATAGGTGCCGGGCTGGCCCGCGAGATTGAGCGTGACCAGGTCCGTCTCCCCCTTCCGGAGCAGTTGAATCACCTCCTGTTTGATCGCTTCGGAGGAGATGGTGGTCTTGGATGTCTCCTGCATGGGTTGTTGCCCGTTGTTGATCTGGTCATCGCCCCCCGCCAGGGCGGGAAGCGTATAGACGGTGGCCAGCAGGGTTGGGATCAGCCGTTTCTTGATGCTTTTTTTCTTCATGTTCTTTTCCTTTCAAATGATTGGACCTTGTTTATTTCAACGGATGCCATTTCCATGCAGCATCACTCGCCATACATGATAAACGCCGCCCAGAAATAGGGATGGCGATATCGCGTTTTCATCATTTCCTGTTTGGCCTGACGGAGTGATTCGGAACTTCCGATCCCCTTCCCGATCATGCCTTCATAGAACCGCGTCATCAACTCCCGGGTGGCGGTATCATCAACGCTCCACAGGCTGACCACTGCTGCAGGACTTCCCGCATAAATCACCGCCCGGGTGAGCCCTGTAACGCCTTCGCCTCGTTCCATCTCTCCAAGGCCGGTCTGACACGCCGAGAGGACCACGAGCCGGGCATTGTAATGCAAATTCATAATTTCACCCATGGTGAGAAAACCATCTTCAACAGCGCCGGGAATCTGGCTGAATGCAATGGCCTGCAGCTCCCGGGTGACGATGCCGTGCATGGAGAAATGGATGTAACCATATTGGTCCATCCCGGTTCCCTTGGCGTATTCCTCCCTGGCTTCATCCCGAAGCAGGACCTTCTCCTTCCCCTTTTCGGGGAATAAGCTCTCAATGGCCAGGACCTCCTCCCCACTCGCTTCAAGCCGGCCCAGCCGCCCCCCCAACTCGGCATAGCGCGTTTTCGAGATTCCGGCTGCGATGCCGCGTCCGGACAAACTAACGTCGGTCTCCGGCTTTCCTTGTTTGAAACTATCATAATCATAAACCGGATCACCAAACCCGATAAATCGCTCCCTCGGCCGGCGGGAATGGCCTTTAGCCCTCAACAGGGCAAGGATGGACGCCGATTGCACATATTTTATGGCGTGCTTTTCAAGCAGGTAGGATCGTTCTCCGTTTTCCGTGAGGGATAACGCTTCAAACGGAAACAGGGACAGGATCCCGTCCGGCACCACCACCAGGGTTTTTCCTGAAAGGGTTTTCTCAAAGGGCTTCAACAGAATGTCATAAAGTTCACCGGCCGAGGCCCGGTCATACCCCTCTCCTCTGGCGGGTCCGGATTTGAGATTTTCCAGAAGCTCCTCGACTCTGCTCCGGAGGTCTGACGCATTGGCGTTCAGTTTCACCACGTTGAATTCCTCCGGGGTGATACTAAAGCAGAATACCCCTTGGGAGGTAATAAAATACTCCAAAAGAACTTCTTCACCCAAGAGCACCTTCTTCTGAATCCCGGCTACGGTTACCGGGTCCGGATACTGGACCGATGCGTACAGGGGGTTTTGCAATCGGATCTGCTTTTTTAATTGGTCCAGTTCCAACCCGAGGCTCTCCATTTGCGCTCTCGTTGCAGCCAGCACCTTTCCGTTTGGAGCGGATTTCCTGTACTCCTCTGTGGTTCTGGCAATTAGGTCCCCCAGATCCCTTTCCAGATGGTCCCTTTTTTCCTTGAGGTCGGGGTCAATGCCCTTTTCCAGTTCTACGCGCTCTTCGGCCAGTTGGTCAAGAAAAGTTCTTGCCTTCATGCTTTCCACATACTGAAATGCCCTGTCCTTGAGACCCTGCCCCAGGGCAAAAAGCGCGGCCTCTTCATACCGGTCATACACTTTTCCCATGAAGGCCTTTCTGAACTCCGGGAACCCTGCCTTTGTCCGTACGGCCTCCAACTTTGAGATCCCCGCATCATACAGGCCAGCGGCGTTCTCCATTTTTCCCCGAAGCGCCAAAACCCGTGCTTTGTCCATCAGGGTAAATGCCTGGGACTCGGTATCTCCGATCTTTTCAAAGGCAATGATCGCAAGGTCACAGGAGGCCTCGGCCTCGGCAAGCCTTCCGTTTGACTCGTAAAATTGCCGCGCCATGAACCTGTGCGCGTATCCGGCCGACCGAAGGTCCCCGATTTCATTCCACAGGTCGAGGGCGCGATTCAGGGTCTCAAGACCTTCCTGGGTCCGGCCAAGCAGGGCAAGGGTTAAGGCGCGGTCGTGCAGGGCAAGCCCTTGCCATTCCTTTTCTTTCATGGCAATGCCCAGATCGAAGGCCTCGTCCGCTCTTGAAAGCGAGTTCTGAAACGCCCGGGAGGCCTCCGGACTTTCAAGAAGGACCCCCAACTCACGATACATGGAGGATAGAGCCCTCAGCACATACCCCTGGCGCCACCGGTCCCGGGCATGGTCGGCGAGTCCCAGCGCCTCTTCTTCATGGGCAATGGCCTCCCGGTATTTCCCTTTTGCAGCCTCGGCCTTCCCTTCCGAAACGTCCGCTTCGGCGATCTTTGCGACACAAAGCCCCAGATGGTTTAGCGACCGTGCCCGGGCTCTCGACTTTAGATCCGACGATGCCACCAATTCCTCACTGTCCAGAGCCCTGCGATGATACTCCATGGCTGTTTGGTAATCACCCAATTGCCTGTGGCAAAACCCTATGTAATCGTTGAATTCTGCGATGCGTTCGGGGTCCTTGGCGTTTTCGGCTTGCTGGAGGGCGAGGCTGTATGATCCGTAGGCGTTTTCGAAGTTTCCCGTGGCCACATAGATGTCCCCCAGCTGTCGAAGCGCACGGGCCGATTCCTGCCAATATTCCGGAGGGTTCAGGCATTGAATCGCTTCCTTGTACAATCCAATGGCGGCTGTAAAGTCCTTTTTCCGCTCATGAACATCGCCCAGGTCGATGAGAGCCTGCCCCTGGAGGAAAATGTCCCGCACCTTTTTAGCCAGGTCCAGAGCCCTCTGATGCAAGCTCAGAGCCTCAGGGTAGTTGGCCAGCCGGCGTTGGGCCTGGCCCAGATAATGAAGAGATTGCCCCTGCCCTGGAATGTCCTCGAGATTCGTGTAAATTCTTAGAGCGGAATGGCCGGGCGCAAGGACATCGCCGTAACGTCCCTCATGGAAGGCCGATATGGTTTCTTTCAAAAAGGCGTCGGCCTTGATTTTCAAAAGAGGTTCGCCGACCGGTTTTTCAATGGAGGAAGGATCTTTTTGTGCAAAGGTGTTCTCGAATCCAGTTCTAAAGTCCTTGCATATCATTTCCTCCTTTTCATTCGCCCGGATCTGACCACCAAAGAGTGCCCAGATGAGTATGGAAATGCTGAAAAGCTTGGAGGTGTTCCACCCGTATCTTAAGAAATGTTTACATATCATTACTTTTCTCATGGACTCCGGCATCCTGTCCTCCAGACGGATCAAGGCTGCCTGCGAATGGATTGAATCATATTGTCGAGTTGTTGAAGAAAGTGAGACCGATCTTTTTTGGTGAGAGGGGGGGACCCTCCCGTTATTTCTCCTGCGCTGCGAAGCTCGGACATGAGATCCCTGCTCGCAACAGCCATACCGATGTTGTCTTCCGTGAAAGGTTTGCCGTTTGACCCCAGAACCCGCGAACCCTTTTTGATGCATCGGTCGGCAAGATGAATGTCGGTAGTAACCACGATGTCATGGGCGTGCACGTTTTCTACAATCCAGTCATCGGCTGCATCGAACCCTTCTTTTACGACTTGGAGGGTGATCCATGGCTCATCCGGAACCCGCATTCGGGAATTTGCCACCAAGGTGACTTCCAGACCATATCGACCAGCTACGCGATAAATCTCCAGTTTGACCGGACAGGCATCCGCATCTACAAAAATGTGCAGCAAATCAAAACCCTCACCCTCATCTTCGTGGTTTTGCCAACTTCTTTCGGGGTACCCGATGATCCATGTCCCGGGTGTTCTTTTTCGGCAGGCGCGGCTCGCCACCCCCCGGAGGCAACATCTTTTTATCCTCGGAAGCGACCCATATATAGCGGAACTGAGATTTGCTTCCCTTGTAGGCCGGCACCGTGAAACGGCGAACATGGAAACCACATCGCACCAGCATTTGCTCGAATTTTTTGTCGGGTTTCGCCGACCAAACCGCCAGGCATCCTTTTTCAACAAGCGCGCGCCGGCAGGCTTCCATACCTTCATATCCGTACAAGCGACGGTTGCCGGCATCGACCATGGCAGCGGGCCCGTTGTCCACATCCAGCAAAATGGCGTCGAATTGACCTTTGGAGCGTGAGATCAACCCCACGATATCCCCGGTTTTGAGATCGACCCGCGAATCCTCCAACGGCTGGCTGTTGAGCGCCCCGAGAAACTCGCGGTTCCATTCCACCACGGCTCCCATGAGCTCCCCCACCACCACCCGGGCGTTTGGCCCAAGCATGTCCAGGGCCTGGCGCAGGGTATAGCCCATGCCCAACCCGCCGATCAAAACGCGGGGCTCCTTGCTCTCCGCCAGGTGCCTGCACCCCAGTCGAGCCAGCGCAAGCTCCGATTCATTCTGGCGGCTGTGCATCAGATCCTCACCATTGACCCTGATAATAAAATCAATGTCATGCTGATACAGCGCCATTTGGCTTCCATCCGGGGTCCGGGCTTCGGCAATTTTTATGGTTGCTTTCATGGTAAAACCTGCTTCCTTCCGTAACGCTCAAACAAGCGGGACAAGGGGAAAAGAGTCAACTTTGATTTCTTTTTAGAATTTTTTTAAAATTTATCACGCTGTATGGGTGTTGTCAATTTTGACCATGGATGGAAATCCCCCCATGGAATTTACCAATCGATGGGGAAATAGTCCTTTAAAAATTTTCCGCACCAGTGTTTTCCCGTCAAAATGCCGTGAAAGAACGGGTCGCAGATTCTGGCCGCCCCGTCCACAATGTCCAGGGGTGGCTGGAAATCATGCCGGTCCTGCTTTTGCTTGGCCAGGATGGCCGGGTCCTCATCCGTAACCCAGCCGGTATCCACGGAATTCATGAAAATCCCGAAGGGGGCCAGATCATCGGCCGCCGTGTGTGTGAGCATGTTCAGCGAAGCCTTGGCCATATTGGTGTGAGGGTGACGACCGCCTTTTTTGAATCGCAGGAATTTACCTTCCATGGCGGAAACATTCACCACATGTTTTTGGCCGGTAGGATCTTGTTTCATCAAATGGATCAACCGGTTGCACAACACAAAAGGGGCCACGGAATTCACCAACTGAATCTCCAGCATTTCCGCGGTCTGAATCTCTCCCAGGGTCAAGCGCCAGGAATTGGTCTTTCGAAGGTCCACCTGCTGGAGATCGGCATCAAGTTCCGCTTCGGGAAAAACTTCGGGAACATTCAGGGAATGGTCATAGGAATAGGGAATCTGGGACAACCGAGCGGACATGCGCAACCCGATGCCCGGGGCCGGACCGTTCCAGGTCACAGGCAAGGCCTTTTCTCTGCCCACATGGTCTGTTTGCCCAAACTCAAGCTTGGAAACACAGGCCTGATATTCCCCCAGAAGGGATTGGGCATTCACAGGAAGTTGCGAGGTTGCTTTATTTTCGTTGTCCATGAGATGGGCGTAAAATCCGGGGGGCCGCCGAACCGTCTGGGCCGCATTATTGATGAGGATATCCAAACGCGGGTACGCCTCCTTAATATAATCGCAAAAAAGCTCTACACTGGGGATGTGGCGAAGGTCCAGGCCAAAAACCTGAAGCCTGGAACCCCAGTCGGCAAAATCCGGTTCCCGGCCAAACCTCAAGGCTGAATCTTTGGGAAAACGGGTGGTGGCAATCACGCTGGCACCTGCCCTTAACATCATCAGGGTCGCCTGGTACCCTATTTTAAGGCGTGAGCCGGTGATCAACGCCACCTGCCCCTTCAAGGACGCGGTCTGGAACCGTTTTTGGTAATTGAATTCGGCGCATTCAGGGCACATGGCGTCATAAAAATGATGAAGTTTATTAAACTCAGCTTTGCACACATAACAGTTGCGAGGGGTTCCCAGTATTTTTGTGGACTCCTCCGCTTCCATTTCCGTGCCGCTTACCGTGATTTGCCGGGGAGCTGAAAAAATCACGGCCTCCCTGGCTTTTCGAATGCCTGTGGCGGCTCTGATCCTTCGCTCTTTCTCCACAATCGCCAGGCGCTTTTGTTCTTTCTTGTCCTTTTTCCGCTTTTCGATCTCCTCCTGGTCGGGCCGGGATATTTTTCCGGCGGCCGTCATCAGGGCAATCCTTCGGGCTTCCGGCAGAAGCGCCAGAAGCTCGGATTGGTCCGCAACCTTTTCCAGAATGGGAATACAGTCAAGAAGGTCTGCCAAGGATCCTTGTGGGTCATCCTTTTTTATACCATTGTTAATGGAGCTCACCTGATATCCTTTTCAATCCCATGGATCATATCCTGAATCATGGCCCCTTGGATCAGGAGCGATTCTTTTTTTTCTTTTTTTAACCGTTTGATCTGCATTTCCACTTTCAACGCAAGGCTCTTTTCACCCAGTTTCTTTTTAAACACCAGGATAAGCGGTCCTCTGCCCCGCAGGTATTTGGACCCCCGTTTCCCTTGTTCCTGGTGCTCCCGGAACCTTTTTGCCACATCCACGGCAATTCCCGTATAGAGGCTTCCATCCCTGCATCTTACCATATAGACCCACCATGTCTTCATTTCAAAACCTATTTTCGTTTCGGTTGTCAACCCTTTCCGGTTAAAACGGTCACTGTCCAGCATTTCAAAGATTATTTCAAGGGATATGTATCCTCCGTATCCGGCAACCCGAAAATATCCCAATGGCTCCTGGACGCACCCAAAGATCTGCTTTACAATTCTCCTGCCCGCTGGTAAATTCTCGCCCACAAACGGCGGCTGTGGCTTTTTCATTCATTAAGGAGCACATAGGATGTTAGATATAAAATTCGTTCGGGAGAATCCCTACCTGGTTAAACAAAACCTTAAAAACAAATTTCAAGACCATAAATTAGGTCTCGTCGATGAGGTGATCGAACTCAATCTTGAAAGCCGTAAGGCCCAGCAAGAAGCCGACGACTTAAGAGCCTCAAGAAACAGGATATCCAAAGAGATCGGCGGGTTGATGGCCCAAGGGAAACGAGAAGAAGCCGAAGCATTGAAACGCCAGGTAACGCTGAATTCCAATCGATTGGCCGAGCTTGAAGCAAAAGAAGTTCTTCTTGCCGAGCGAATCAAAACCATCATGTTGACGCTTCCCAACATCATCGACCCCTCGGTGCCCATCGGCAAAGATGACCGGGACAATGTGGAGGTTGAACGCTATGGAGACCCCGTTGTTCCGGACTTTGAAATCCCTTATCACACCGACATCATGGAAAAATTCAACGGGATTGATCTGGACAGCGCACGCAAGGTCGCAGGGAACGGTTTCTATTATTTAATGGGAGACATTGCGCGGCTTCATTCCGGTATCATTTCCTATGCCAGAGACTACATGATTGATCGCGGCTTCACCTATTGCATTCCTCCTTTTATGATCCGCAGCGAAGTGGTTTCCGGCGTGATGAGTTTTGCCGAAATGGAAGCCATGATGTACAAAATTGAAGGCGAAGATTTATTCCTCATCGGAACGAGCGAACATTCCATGATCGGCAAATACATTGACACGGTTTTGCAGGCATCTTCCCTTCCCCACGCACTCACCAGTTATTCTCCTTGTTTCCGAAAAGAAAAAGGCGCCCATGGCGTGGAAGAGCGAGGGGTTTATCGCATTCATCAATTTGAAAAACAGGAGATGATTGTTGTCTGCAATCCTGAAGACAGTCCGGTCTGGTTTGAAAAGCTTTGGAAAAACACGGTGGATCTTTTCCGTTCCATGGAAATCCCGGTCAGAACCTTGGAATGCTGTTCCGGAGACCTGGCCGACCTTAAAGTAAAATCCATGGATGTTGAAGCTTGGTCACCCAGGCAACAAAAATATTTTGAAGTCGGCAGTTGCTCAAATTTAGGGGATGCCCAAGCCAGACGGCTGAAGATCCGTGTGGTCGGTGAAAAAGGAAAATATTTCGCACACACCCTGAACAATACGGTGGTGGCACCCCCTCGAATGTTGATCGCCTTCCTGGAAAACCATCTGAATGCCGACGGCTCCGTCAGCATTCCCGAGGCTTTACAGCCCTACATGGGCCATAAAGCCGCTTTAACACCCCTTAAATAATTCTTTTTTTATAGGGCTTCCTTTATGGGAAAAAAGTTAAGGAATACCCGCTGGATGAATCATTTTGACCCTGCCCACAAGGCCACCTTCCAGGCGGACCTTGATCCCGTGGGGATGGGTGGCGGATTGGGTCAAAATATCCCTCACAACACCCCGGGTAAGCTTACTGGTTTTCTGATCCTGCTTTAAAACAATGGAAACATTGGCTCCGGAATGGATGTCGGCTCGATTTCTGCCGTCCGCCATCATTTCCCTCCGGCAGGGCCAAAGGAACGCGTAAAAAGATCCTTAAGGGCCTGACGGCCGTCATCGGAAAGGTTCCGGGTGCCGGTACCGGCAAAGGTATCCGAGGTAATGGCCGGTGTGTCCTCAACCCATTTGCTGTCCTTCCAGGAACACCAGGTTTTTCGGTCCTGGTCATAAACGCTCAGAGGGCGGTTGAAGAGTTTAGCTAGCTCCACACCCCAGCCGGTTCCCCCCTTGACGGTGCCGTCTTCCTGTATCCAGCCCACTGCAAAAACCTGATAGCCGCCATTGACCATGTGAAAAATGGCCTGGATGACTTTTCGAATCTTGTCCATCTTGGAATAGGTGCGTTTCATTTTCTGGGACACGATTTCCATGCTCACGTCCCCCTTTTCCAGTTCTTCCCGGGTCAGAATTCGAAGACCCCGGGTGCGTTCGGTTTGGTGATCGTCATAAGAAATCGTCACTTCATGGATGTTCCAGGTTTCGGCAAGTTTGCCGAATTCCGCCTCAGCGCCCTTGAGTCCTCCGCTATATAGCGTAATTTTTGAAATATCTGTCATTGTTCTTCCCCTTCGCATGTTGTATTTGTATGAAAAAAAACACCCTGCCTCCATTGGACAGGGTGTTATTATTCAATAATGCATTCTTCCAAGTATTGCAAGCCCATGGGTCATATTATTATTTCGGTTAAATCGAATAAAAGATATGCTTTACAATCCCCGGCCTCGCTGGTAAATTTTCACGCACATACAAAACAGTCAAGGAAGCCCTTCGCGTGGATTATCATAATTTTGACCTGATTATTGCTGGAGCTGGGCCCGTCGGGTGCATCCTTGCCGAGCGAACCGCACGTGAAATGGGCTGGAAATGCCTGCTCATCGAAAAAAGGTCGCATGTGGCCGGGAACTGCCATGACTTTATCCACGAAAGCGGCCTGCTTCTCCATCACTACGGCCCGCACTTTTTCAGGACAGACCGGAAATCCATTGTGGATTACCTGAGTTCCTATACGGAGTGGATTCCCGGCAATTACAGGGTTCAAGCCAGTTATCGGGAAGAACTTTTTCCTCTTCCCATCAATCTTACAACACTCGAAAAGTTTTTCCGGTGTTCCTTGACTCCGGATAGTGCTCAATCCCTCCTCAGGGCCGAACGCATCGAGGTCAATGAACCGAAAAACTCCGAAGAATATGTTCTTTCCAGGGTGGGGAAAAAACTTTATGAGGCATTCTACCTGGGCTACACCCTCAAACAATGGGGTATTCATCCCCGGGAGCTGCTCCCTTCCGTCTGCGGTCGGCTGCCCATTCGTTTCACCAGGGAGGACCGTTATGTGGATGAGCTGTATCAAATCATGCCAAAGGATGGCTATACCCGCCTGTTTGAGCGAATGTTGCGCCACCCTCTAATTACTGTACTCCTGAACACCGATTTTTTAAAGATTCGTCACCTTTTCAAAACCGCAAAAGCAATTGTTTACACCGGCCCGATTGATGCGTATTTCGATTTCTGTCACGGAGCCCTATCCTGGCGCTCCCTGGACTTTGAATGGGTAGAAATGAACAAGCCATTTCAGCAGCCTTGCGTTTCCATCAATTATCCATCAGAACATGATTACACACGTTCTGTGGAAATTAAGCACGTTACGGGGCAAAAGCACGCCCGCACCGTCATCTCCCATGAATATCCCCATTCCGGTGGAGACCCGTTTTATCCTGTCCTTACAGAACCGAATCTATCCAGATACAGCCTCTATCGTCGCCTCGGGGAAAAGGAAACGACGGAAAAAGCGGTTTATTTTTGCGGGAGACTGGCGACATACAGCTACCTTAATATGGATGAAGCAATGCAAAACGCACTTGACCTCTGCCAGGTTCTAAAGAAAAGGCATCATCATGACTGAACTTTGGGTTATCGCACCTGTGTTTAATGAGGAAAAAAGCCTCGAGTCCTTTGTGCGGGAATGGATTCCGGTTATACGCACAATCACAGGCTGTCCGTTCACATTCTGCCTGCTCAACGATGGTTCCACGGACGGATCTCTCCATATTCTGAAGGCCCTGGCCAACGAATTCCAGGAAATACGCATCATGGACAGCTCCAACAAAGGACACGGACCCACCTGTTTATCGGGCTACAAAAAAGCGATGGAAGCTAACGCGGAATGGATTTTCCAGATCGATTCCGATGGGCAGTGCGACCCGGCACACTTTGAAGCTTTCTGGAAGGCCCGGAAAAACGGGCTCGTCCACTACGGTTGTCGGTACCGACGGGAAGACGGGTGGCATCGGAGATGGATTTCAAAGGCCCTTTCAATATTATTGTTCCTCCTGAGTTTCCGGTGGGTCCGGGATGCCAATGTGCCCTATCGCCTGATGCACCGGGACGCCCTTTGCCCTGCTCTGAAAAGAATCCCCGCCGGTTTTCGAGCAGTTCATGTCCTTCTGTCCCGCATACATGACGAAAATCCAGGAATTAATTGTCAAAATATACGGTTTCGAAAACGAACCGGGCGTCAACTTCCGACAAGGCCGCTTTTTTTCCTTCGCGAAGCGGCAATTTTTGTTCGGGACTACGTATCATGGGCCATTCATGACGGCAATCCCGGCAAAACTGGAAAAGCGATCAGGGTGGGAAAGGTTCTATTAAGCTTGTTTGCGGCCTACTACATGATTGTTTTTTTTATTCTTGCCTTGCTAAGGATTCCTGCCTTCGTCGAGTACGACTGGATTGAAGGAATGCAAGTGCTTCAGGTTCATCGGCTTCTCCATGGGATGCCGTTGTATCCAGCACCCTCTTCCGAATATGTTCCTTTACTATACGGCCCATTATATACATACCTGGGTGCAGCCGTCTCTTCGATCACCGGCGAAAGCTACACTTCGATTCGCATGATTTCCCTGGTTTCCACTCTGGGGACACTGATCCTGATCGGGATGCTTGTAATGAAAATGACCGGATCAAGACTTGGAGCCTTGGTGGCGGCCGGACTTTACGCCGGGACATACCGAATCACGGGGTTTTCGTTTGATCTCGCCCGGGTGGATTCTCTTTTTATCTTCTTCACCATGGCCACAGCCTATTGTTTGTATTCCATTTCCGAAAGAAACCTGATGGCATCGATTGGTGCAATTCTGGCGGCAACGTGCGCCGTTCTCTCCAAGCAAACCGCCCTTGTACCTGTTTTTGCCCTTTGCATTTGGAGTATTACGACCCATAAAGGTCAGACCCGCCTGACCGCCATGCTTTGTATGGGATCCATCCTGACCAGCCAGATCCTTTTGAACATCATGACCAATGGATGGTTTTTCTACTATACCTTCAAAGTTCCATCTGCGCACCCAATCTTATTGGAAAACATTTTGCTTTTTCTTAGGAACGAACTGCCCCGTTACCTGTGTGTCGGTTTTGCGTTGTCTTTTCTTTGCCTCCATAGACTGTTCAGAAAACCTGGTTCAAAACCGGCTGCGGTATTTTTCTTTTTCTTTTTTGTGGCCATGGTGATCTCCGGTTTGGCCCCGCGCTTTAAAATCGGCGGTGCCGCCAACAATCTCATGCCCATAGGGGCTGCATTGGCTGTGGGCTGTGGGTTGCTGCTTGGGGACCTCCACAAAATGAGGGGAAAACTCGCCCTGACCGTCCTTCTTCTTTTGCTCTATTTTAATTATCAAATTCTGTATCGTCCAACGGGAGGTCTTCCAAAAGATTCCGCGCTGGATCAAACACAAGTCGAACTCCGTTTGCTGCAAACCATTCAAGGACCGGTGTTATCCACCTGTCAGGCTTTTCTGCCCATAGCGGCAAAAAAGAATGCATCGGTTTTCTGGGGTTCGATGATTGACGTGTGGTTAACTCCTGGAAAAGAAAGTGAACGGGTACGAGCGGATTTCTACAGAGCCCTGCAGGAATCCCGGTTCAAATCGATTGTGTTAAAGGATGAATTTTACCTTCAAGACCATTTTCCATTTGAACTCCTGGCGAAACACTATAAAAAAATCGAACTTTCAGAAATTCTGCCCATTGAAGAGGCGAGGAAAACCAGATTGACATTATATGTTCCACGGCAAGACGTTTTCTGAGGGATTGAATTGAAAATAAGGTTTTCCTTTGCCTTTTGGAACATTTCTATTTTAAGATGATTCATCGCACACCTTTTATAATGACCGTTTCATGGTTGAACCTGGAGAATACTCATGTCCGATGCCAATGAAAAAGCCGCTCCGGCCTGTGCCGCCTGCGAGCTTCCCACAGGAATAAAAATCTGTTTTACCGAATCCGGCCACGGCTCAAAAGGATGCCCCACCCTGGCTCATAAGGGTTTACTTAAAGAAGCCCGGGCCCTGTATGAGGAATCGGAAGTCTTTCAATTCGCGCGGAATGCTTCCATTCAGGAAGGGGAATGCTACACCAACAAAGTCCAAAATCCCTTTGTGCTGGAACCCACCAAAACACGCATTGTTGAAATCTGCGAGTTTGCGCATAAAATGGGCTACAAACGCCTGGGACTGGCTTTTTGCATCGGCCTTGCAAATGAAGCGGCCGTGGTGAATAAGATGTTTACAAATCAGGGCTTCGAGGTGGTGTCCGTGATCTGCAAGGTAGGCGGAGAATTAAAGGAAGGCCTGGGAATAGACCCCAAAGACTTTATCATGCCCCCTTTAAAGGAAACCATGTGTAATCCCATTTTCCAGGCCAAACTCCTCAATGCTGAAAAAACCGAGTTCAATGTTTTACTGGGGCTCTGCGTGGGGCATGATTCACTGTTTTTTAAACATGCCGATGCCTACACCACCGTACTGGCTGTGAAAGACCGGGTGACTGGCCACAATCCCCTGGCCGCCATTTATCTTTCCCATTCCTATTACGGCAAAATCATGTCCAAACCCTGAGCTGGCGCAGGTATGAACACAAAAAAATTAATACGATATGCTTCCGGGAAAAAGCCGGTGGAGCTCCTTTTAAAACATTGCCGGGTTCTCAATGTCTATAATGGGGAGATCCTGAGGACCCACATCGCCATTCAATACGGATTCATCGTCGGTATGGGGGATTATGAAGCAGATACCACAGAGGACCTGAAAGGTCGATTTGTAGCGCCGGGCTTAATCGATGCCCATGTGCATATCGAAAGTTCCATGATTTGCCCCGGTGAATTTGCAAGAACCGTTGCGGCAAGGGGAACCACCGCCGTGATCGCCGACCCCCATGAAATCGCCAATGTTTTGGGTTCAGAGGGCATTTCCTATATGCTTCGCGCAGCAGAAAATCAGCCCATGGATCTCTATTTCGCACTGCCTTCCTGTGTTCCGGCATCCTCCATGGAAACCTCGGGTGCGGCTCTGACGGACAAGGACCTGGCCCGGTTCCTCCCCCACCCGAGGATTGTGGCCCTTGGGGAAATGATGAATTTCCCCGGCGTAGTCATGGAAGATGAGCTCGTAATGAGGAAACTGGATTTGGCCAAACAGAACCGCCTTGTATTAGACGGGCATGCTCCGGGCCTTTTCGGAAAAGGTCTCAATGCCTATATCACCGCAGGGATGGCCAGCGATCACGAATGCACCACCCTCAAAGAAGCGCAGGAAAAACTCGCAGCAGGGATGCATATTATGGTTCGGGAAGGAACCGGGGCCAGAAACCTTGAGGATCTTCTGCCCATGATCAATCACCAAACCGCCCGGCGCATGATGTGGTGTACGGATGACCGGCACCCCCATGATCTATTGGGAAACGGGCACATGGACGCCATTCTGAGAAAAGCCATGGGCTTGGGCCTTGATCCTGTGATGGCTTTCCAAATGGCCACCCTGAATCCTGCGGAGTATTTCGGCCTTCAGGACATGGGCGCCATTGCCCCCGGGAAAAGGGCAAACCTCATGGTATTTTCAGATCTTCATTCTCCGAGGGCTGAAAAAGTATATTTCAACGGAATCCCAGTGGCTGAAAATGGTTTCATCCTGCCGAACATTGAAAAAATCCCGCCTGAACCCATCTCCAACTCCATAAACTTGGAGCCTGGCCATCTGAACTTTTCCATTCCGGCGATCTCTTCCCGCATCCATTTGATGGAGCTGGTCAAGGACCAAATCCTCACCCGGCACACCCTTGAAACCGTATCCACCGATGGCAAGGGTTTTGCTGTTTCCGACCTTTCAAGGGATATTCTTAAAATCGCCGTGGTGGAGCGGCATAAAAAAACCGGGAATATCGGCCTTGGTTTTGTAAAGGGTTTCGGGCTGAAAGGCGGAGCGCTGGCATCGAGTGTGGCCCACGATTCCCACAACATCATTGTGGTGGGCATAAACGACGAAGACATGAATGCAGCCGTCATGGAAATCATTCACATGGGCGGCGGCATGGCTGTGGTCAATAACGGGCTTACCATTACAAGCCTTCCCCTTCCCGTAGCCGGGCTTATCTCAATGGAACCCATAGAAACCGTACGGAGCCAACTCGATGCCCTTTTGCTTGCAGCCAAATCCCTGGGAGCCGACATGAGTGATCCCTTTATGGCCCTGTCTTTCCTGGCCCTTCCAGTGATTCCTGAGCTGAAAATCACCGACCAGGGCCTGGTGGATGTGAGAGCGTTTAAGATCATCCCCCTTTTTGTCTGAAAATCTTTGAATCTTCCTGCCCTTCCTAAAGACAATCTTGTTGATTATGTAGATTATTGTCTGATATGAATCCACTTTCTTAAACTCAGAAAAATTTTGATAAATTGAGCATCCAAACGTTCACCGGGAAATCAAGATGGATACGATAAAAGTATTTTTGGTGGATGACGAGAAAGAGTTTGTAACCACCCTCTCGGAACGCATAGAAATGAGAAATTTCTGTTGTGATGTCGCCTTCAGTGGTGAACAAGCCTTGGAAAAGCTTGAAAAAGAATCGTTCGATGTAATGATTCTGGATCTAAACATGCCCGGCATGGATGGGCTGGAAACCCTGGAAATCGTCCGACTGAAGCGTCCGGAAATCAAAGTGATTATTCTGACCGGCCATGGCTCCGAAAAAGAACGGGTTCAGGCAATGCATCTGGGGGCTTTTGCCTATCTCCAGAAACCGGTTTCCCTGGACACCTTGATCGATGCCATCCGTTGCGCCCATTTGGATCCTTGCGAAAACCCGTAAATCAAAGAAGTGACGACAGGATGGTCCGGATACGACACTCATGAAAAAGATAAAAAAATAGATTAAAGGAGATAACCCATGGAAAGTAAAACCGTGAAGGATTTGATGATTCCCTTGGCCGAATATGCGACGGTTTCTGAAGACGCCACGTTGAACGAGGCGCTTCTGGCCTTGGACAAGGCCCAGAAGGAATTCAACCAAGCTCATTATCAACACCGTGCAGTCCTGGTTTATGACAAGTCCAATAAAATCGTAGGCAAGCTCAGCCAGCTGGATATCATCAGGGCACTGGAGCCCAAATACGAGCAGATGGGAAAATCCAATCCCTTGTCCCACATGGGTCTTTCGCGTTTCGGATTCAGCCCGCAATTCATGAAGGAGATTGTTAAGCAGTTCCGCTTGTGGGAAAAACCCATAGAGGAAACGTGCAGGGATGCGGCCAAGCTGAAGGTGAAGGATGTCATGTACACGCCCACGGAAGGGGAATATGTGGAAGATACCGCAAGCCTCCCGGTCGCGATCCACCAATTGCTCATGGGGATGCACCAGTCCCTTTTGGTGACCCACGGCAAAGAAATTGTTGGGATTTTGAGACTCACGGACGTGTTCCAGGAAGTAAAAACACTTTTGATAAAATAAAAATAGTGAATGAATAAGAATATCAGGAAGCCTGCTCTGATACGTTCATCCTTATTCTATGATCTTTTGGAGGCGCTGGAAATATGACTGAAAATAATGATTTTGCAGAAAGCACACCTTTTGACTGGAAAAAATACCTCTTCATGGGAATCGGCATTTTATTGTTCATGATCGTCTATTACGCACCCCCGGCTCCGGATGCCATTGATCCCATGGGCGCGCATTTTGTCCTGAGTCCGCAAGCCAAAGGCGCCTTGGCGATCTTTCTGCTCGCTGGCACCTGGTGGGTTTTTGAAGTACTGCCCATCGGCGTCACCAGTATCGCCATCGGAGTCCTTCAGGCCTTGTTTCTCGTTCGCCCGGCCAAGGAGGCTTTTAAAGATTTTATGGACCCCTCGGTGATGTTTATTTATGCCTCCCTGATGATCGGTTTTGTGTTCACCAAAACCGGGCTTACCAAGCGATTGGCCTACAAGATGCTGATTATTGTTGGAGAAAAAACCAGCATGATTTATCTGGGGTGTTTTGTGGTGACCGCAGCTTTAACCCACGTCATGGCCCATACGGCGGTGGCAGCCACCATTTACCCCCTGTTGCTTTCCATCTACGGATTGTATGGTGAGGGGGATAAACCCACCAAATTCGGCAAAGGCCTGTTTATTGGCATGGCCTATATTGCCGGTGCAGGCAGTATTATTACGCTTTTGGGTGCGGCCCGGGGAGCCGTGGCCTTGGGTTTTTACAACGATATCATGGCCGAAGGCATCAAAGCCGGAACAGCCATGGATGTGACGTTTCTGACTTTAAGCTATTATATGGCCCCCATCGGATGGCTCATGGTCTTTCTTCTCTGGGGGTTTTTCATGATTGTTCTTAAGCCGGAGAAAAAAGAAATTGTCGGGTTAAGGCAGCGGGCCATTCAACTGAACAGCCAGCTTGGGTCCTTGAGCCGCAAAGAAATCATGGCCCTGGTGATTGTTTTTTCCTGTATTTCTGTGATTGTTCTCAAAAACTTTCTTCCCTTCTTAAAACCCTTTGATAAGACCGCCATCATTCTCATTTCCACCCTGTTGTTTTATATCACCGGCATCATGGACATCGAAGATTTACAGGCTGTTCCCTGGAACACGATTTTGCTCTTCGGCGGGGCCATGAGCATCGGGTTTTGCCTATGGGATACAGGAGCAGCCAAATGGCTGGCCGTCAACTGGCTGGCCCTTTTCCAGAAAGCACCCGGGTTTATTTTTATTCTGAGTATTGGTTTTTTTGTTCTGGTCATGACCAATTTCATCATGAATGTGGCAGCCATAGCCATTTCCCTGCCCGTGGCCCTGGTCATTGCACCTTACCTGCATGTGGCTCCGGAAGTCATCTTTTTCGTTTCCCTGGTGGCAGCAGGCATGCCCTTTTTGCTCCTGGTGGGGGCTGCGCCCAATGCCATTGCCTACGACTCCAGGCAGTTCACCGCGGGTGAATTCTTCATGTACGGGATTCCCGCCAGCATTCTTCTCATGGTGGTAATCGCTCTTTTCGTTTGGCTGATCTGGCCCATGATGGGAATGCCGGTTTACACCCCCTGACAAAAGGGCTCTGTTCATAGAACCTAAACATCAAAAACAGCCGGGGTGAGAATCAATCTTCCCCGGCTTTTGGTTTTAAAAAATGCATATTAACACCCTCGATAAATGGCAACACCCGCATAAATTCCACAGGGTCAGCAGGCATGGAGAACAAAATACCCGCAGGGTGGTTTTCCTCACTGCCGTTATGATGACCATTGAAATTGTCGCCGGATATGCTTTCGGTTCCATGGCCCTTCTGGCCGATGGATGGCACATGGGCACCCATGCCATGGCCCTTGGCATAACCCTGTTTGCCTATTATTATGCCCGAAAAAATGCAGACAACCCCCGATACAGTTTCGGGACCGGGAAAGTGGGAGTTCTGGCCGGTTTTGCCAGTGCCGTGATTCTCGGGGTCATTGCTTTACTCATGGCCGTGGAATCCACAAAAAGATTTTATTACCCTGTGCATATTCGATTTGATGAAGCCATTTTTGTTGCCGTCATCGGCCTGATGGTCAACCTGTTTAGCGCCTTTCTCCTTCAGGGGAGGAAAGAACACCATGATCATCAGGCCGGGCACAGCCACCTTCATAAGGATCATAATCTAAAAGCCGCCTATCTGCATGTTCTGGCAGATGCCCTCACTTCGGTTCTTGCCATCTTTGCTCTGATTTCTTCAAAAATAGCCGGTTGGATCTGGATGGACCCTTTGATGGGGATTGTTGGGGCTGTACTGATATCAAAATGGTCCTACGGCCTGATGAAGGATACAAGCAAAATACTGCTGGACAGCGGGGTAACGCCCGACCTGGTTTTACGAATAAAAAAAACCATTGAATCCCGGGCAGACAACCGGGTTTGCGATATTCATATCTGGCCTTTGGGCTCCAACCATTATTCAGCCATTCTTTCCATTGTCACCCACCATCCCGAAGCACCGGAATACTATAAACAGATGCTTGCTGATTTCGAGGAGTTGGATCATATTACCATTGAGGTCAATGAAGCGGATGGAGAGCCCTGCATGGGGTAGACTTTAATTTCAAGATGCATTCAACCGGTAAAATAAAAACCGCCAGGAGTCTGTCCTGACGGTTTTTATTTGTTATGGCCCCGGAGAAAGGCTTATGAGCGTTTTGCTGAAGTCCTCATTCTGATGCCTGTTTGGATGAGCATCAGAATACCGCTGATCCATGCCCATTGGATAACCCATGTGAATGAATTTCCTGATCCCGGTTGAACCGACTGGATGAAGCATCCACCGCCACCGCCACCGGAAGCAGCGCTGGTTGAGGGAGGATCATCACCATCCTGGGAAGAAGGCACCACAAGCCCGGACGGATCGACAATCATTCCGTTCGCAAGTCCGTCAGAATCTCCCAAGCCTCCATCTTGAAGGCTCAGGGTCATGGAGTTCTTATTGGTGTTGATGGTGATATGTTCTGAAAAATCACTCCACGTATTGTTCACTGAATCATATTTATACCATGCAGCATCGCTTGGCAAAGTTTCGGAAAAATAGATTGTCAGCTCCGCAAAATCCCCGGGTTTCTGGACTTTGATCTTGAAGTCAATCAAACCGTAGGGCATGGAGCCTGGCAGAGAAGCCATTCCCGGGTATTTTGATGTGTCCAGGGGATCGGTGGATTGCAGGTAGACAACTTTTACGACCTTGGGTGAATTGCTTGTGTCCATGCCGATCAAGCTGGCTTTTCCTTTTACCTTGATGCTCTTAATGCTCAACTGTTCCGCATCGGGCGTTCCATCCTGGTTGATATCCGTCGAAGAAGCCGGAACCTGTACATCGATAATTCCATCGCCGTCAGCATCTGCCGCGTCTTGATCTGTTGTAAAATACCCGTATTCAGACCATTCTGAAGCCGCCCCGTGATCATCAAGCACTCGGGCTCTCCAGGTGTAATTTGTATTCGCATCCAGAACCAGGGAAGGCACTGAAAGCACGGTCAGAACAGAGCTGGTTTTCAATTCGTAAACACAGTCCCCCTCACCATCCACTTCCAGATAAATCTGCCACTCTGTTTGAGTGTGTGAATCCTCGGTATCATAATCGCTGAATTCGCCGATGATCAGTTTCGGCGCAAGGGATACCACAGCGTCGTTTGCGGGTGAAACCAGCACTGGCATATCCGGTCTTACATTGGCATCCGGCTGGGTGGGGTTGGTCTGGGTCAAATACTCATTGAGGTTGCTGATTCCATCTCTGTCACCATCAAGTTCGGCATCATTTACTTTGGGATTCAGACCGTACTGGAGCTCCCAGGTATCCGGCATTCCGTCGTTATCATCATCCGGATCCACATAGTCCCGGATCAAATCGTCATCGGTATCCACCGTGTCCGTCACAAAATTACCCACGATGTTGGAAGAAGCTGTATTCCCGGCCACATCCTCGATTCCTGAAATAGTTAGGGAATAAGCGGTGTTGTCATTCCAGGGAATGCTCAGGGTCTTTGTCCATATTGAACCGGAACCTGTCATGGCCTGGGCAGTAAAGGCCATGGGACCGCTTCCGGTGACCGCAATCCGGGGAGCCTGACCCAGGCTTTCACTGAAAGTCCCGGTGATGGTAAATTGTCCCACATCCACATGACTGGAATCCAAGGGGTTGTAGCCAAGACTTCCCGTGGGCCGAGTGGTATCCACGATAATGGTCAGGGGGGTGGAATTAGCCGAAACATTGCCTGCCTTATCCGTCTGGCGGGCGGTGATGGAGTGTGTGCCCTGGACAAGACTGATGTCCAAAGTAAACACACCGGAACTGACCACAACGGGGCTGCCCACAGCAGTTTGTCCGTTATAAAGCTGAACCGTTGCCCCTTCTTCACCACTTCCGCTGATGGTCAAGCCACTGGTTCTGTTGGTGATGTTATCCGTGCTGCTGATTCCAGTGTCATCGGATGCGCTCAAGTCCATTGCCGTGGGTGCGATTGGAACGGTTCGGTCCAGAACCACATTGGATTTGGATGCAACCGTGGAAATTCCGCCGCTATTATCCTTGACCCAGACATAAAGGGTATGGGTTCCGTTTCCCGACAATTGGAAATTAACCGTAAAATCCTGGTTGGCCAAGGCTCCCGCCGGGATACTGACAAATATTCCGTTTGCTGGATTGCTATTGTTATCCTGAATCAGGTATTGATTAACCGTGCCATCCACATCCGATGCTGCGATTCTCACCGATACGGTTCCTGTTGAATTGTTCGTATATACGAAATTGCTGTTTGCCGCACCGTTAACCAATAGTGAGCTTACAACCGGCACTTGGTTGATGGGTGCTGTTACGCCCTGGTAAAAAACCTCATTGGACAGGTCGCTTTCATTCCCCGCCAGATCCAGAGCTGTCACGGCAATATAATAATTCTTGCTGTCTTCAAGATTCCGCAAGGTGAACTGAACAATGGCTGGATCCGGATTCTCATCCAAAGCCACTGTCACCGGCACCGGGGATGAACCTGCGTCTGCGACATCCGGCTCCCCGACAGGTTGACCGATATAATTGGTTTTCAAACCAGCCCCGGAGGTTCCTGTCTTATAATATATTTTGTACCTGGGGCTGTTGCCGGTGGCAAGGTCCGGTTCAGTGTTTTCATCCCATTGCAGAACGAGGTCAAAGTTTGTGGCATAACAGGGAGAGGCCAGAAAAATAATCGCGGCGCATAGGAACCATATGGTTTTTAAGAATGGTTTGGTTTTATTCATGGTATTCATCATTTCAATCCCCTCAGGATATATTTAATTTCTGGTACGATCCGGATCAGAATGACTTGAATTTAAATCCGCTGTTCGATTTGGCCCGCAAAACATGAAAACCATTTAAGAACAAGGATTTGGGTTTTGCCATTCTGATGCCGACCCGGATTGAGCAAATTTCGTACCTGCACCGAGGCCTGGGGATGAAATGAAGAATAAAACTATGGGTAATTCAGCATATCTTATTGATATAACATCAATTAAAATATATTAAAAATAAGGGGTCTTTTCCGGATTCACCCCGGACTTCAGGGAATTTAAGACGGAAACCCATAAAATGATTTAATAGTTGTTAATTTTATTTTGGGCCGGGAATCAGGTAGGATTTGGAAAGAAGCCGACCCAATGGGTCGGATGATGCGAAATAATCATGACACCAACTGCCAAGAAGAGCGAAATAACCATTCGATCAGGCAGGAAACCAAAAATCAGGGGGCAAGCGTATGGATGCCCAAAGCCTGCATGGGAAGCCAGGGATGTTGATTTGAAAAATGGCCTGATTTTTAACCGGTAATGGCAATTCGGATGTTTGCTGTATTTTGGCGCCGGTCAGACATGGAGGCGGTTAGCAAAGAAACATCCATGGGAGTACGACGATCGGATTGACATCGCCGATCTTCTCCGGATCTTCTCTCGGGAAGGTAGGCTGCATATAAAAAATTCCTTCGATCAAATCCTGTCCGCCTGCCTCTGTTATCCATTACATTCATTTGTTCCATCATGTTAAGCTCTTTCATTACAAAATTTACGGATGGATTCATCCAATGGGTTATTCTGTTTTTCCTTTGTTTGCTCCCGGTCTTTGCTATTTTTATTTAGCAAAAACCATGCAAATCATTCATTTCGATGATAAATATTTAAATACAACATGATTACAACTTGTTATGAATTTAAAAGAATAAAATGGGGAAAGAGGCAAGGAGAAAAAACATGAAATAATGAATTGTTTTACATAAAATTGACGTTAAAAAAGTACTTAGCGTCAAGAATGGGAAGATTTTTGGACTCCATGGGCAGAAGGGAAGAACGAGAAAGCTTGAACATTATAAAGCCAAACTCTACGCCGTCTTTTTTGAACCTTGATGAAAACAAACGTCACATTTTATGATGAAATTCGGGGCTTCGAAGTCATGAATGACTCCGCCTATAAAGCCATATCCGGAAGAGGTTTTGGTGATACTGACAATCGTTTCTTTGGCGCAAACACAGCACTTCCCTTGGTATTCCAATGTGTGACCGGGGGTTTTTCCATGGAAAATTTCATGAAGGATCTCAATTTTCATACCCACAGAATCAATCTCCTGAGCCATCCAGTAGGCGCTGTATTCCAAAGGGTTAATAATACATTTTGCAGAATTAGGATAAAAAGTGCTCGTATTCTTTTACGCCTTTAAAACTCTTGCGATGAATGAAACTGCATCCGTGTTCCGCGATGGCTGCCTTATGCTCTCTGGTGGGATATCCCTTATGGCGGTTGAATCCGTATCGGGGATCATCCTGATGGTGCCTTTCCATCAGCCGGTCTCTTGTAACTTTTGCGATGATGGAAGCACAGCCGATTGACATGCTGAGAGAATCCCCTTTGGGAACAGGCCGTTGGGGAAGTCCATATTGGATTTGGAAAATACCGTCGATGATCAGGTAATCGGGTTGAGGGCAAAGATTTTCAACGGCCATGGCCATGGAAAGAAGAGATGCGTTGAGAATATTCACTCGATCAATCTCCCGGTGATCCACGATTCCTATTCCAATGGAAACGGCATTTTCATAGATCGTTTGATACAGGGTTTCCCTTTTCCCATGGGTCAGTTTTTTGGAATCCACCTCACGGGAAATCGCGATAAACTCTGGCAAAATAACCGCCGCAGACACAACAGGACCGGCAAGGGGACCACGACCGGCCTCATCCACTCCGGCTATCCGCACATAGCCTTGATCCATAGCGTTTTTTTCATAAATCCACAGGTCTTTTCCCATGGCGAGACTTTTGCTAATTTTACCGCTGTTCCTTGATGCGCGCTGCCTTGCCTCGCAGTTTCCTGAGATAGTAAATTTTTGCGCGTCGAACACGGCCTTTGTTCACCAGCTCTATCTTATCGATAACCGGTGAATGAATTAAAAAAACCCTCTCCACACCCACACCGTAGGATACTTTTCTCACGGTAAAAGTGGAGTTGGAACTGTTGTTTTTTTTGCTGATGACAACCCCTTGAAAAACCTGAATCCGCTCCTTGTCCCCTTCAGAAATTTTCACATGAACTTTCACGGTATCACCCGGTGCAAAATGGGGGTGATCCAGGCGCATCATTTCTCTTTCCAAAAACGCTAACTTATTCATTTTATATAGTCTCCCGTTCATATTTTTCAGATGACCCGCAAGGAGCATCCCTATGTTTCAACCAACGTATAATTGAAATCAACAACATTCAGGCAAAAGCCGGTCCAGCATAATCGAAGCTGCAGATCGAACCGATAAATGGTTGTAGCCCGTATTCCCTCGAATGGGCTCCAGAACATAATCCGCCGTTTCCAGCAACGACTCGGCCAATCCCCATGCTGTTCCAAAAACAAGAAGATACGGTTCGCCGCTTTCAAATTTCTCCCGGATTTCTCTAAAACCGATTCTTCCGCCAACATCCCTTGCGCAGGTCATGATCGTCCTGGGTTTAACCGAACAGACTGCCTCTATGTGACGAACTGCGCTTTCCAGGGATTCTTCTATCTCAATAAGCTCAAGAGCTTCCTTCCTCAAAGCATTATATCGTGAACCGCCGCCCAGGGTCCAGTGGCTCACAATTTTTTGGACAAGTTCTTTCTGATCGTCAAGGGGTGTAATGATATAAACTTTTTTCACCCCGTATGTTTTTGCGGCCCTGGCTATATCATGAAGATCGAGATTTGTCACTGCCGATGCGATAATCTCCCCGGATTTATTGATCACCGGGTAATGCACCAACGCCAAATACAGATTGGGCCTTGATAATGCTTTCAATATCAGAACACCACTTCTTTAAGATGTTGATCTCCTGTTGGCTAAGCGTCCGGTTCTTTAAAAGATCCTGCCTTTTTAAAAAGGTGCGAATCAGGGCGGATTCCATTCGCCACTGTTCGATGTCCTTGTGATTCCCGTTTGTCAAAACATCGGGAACCGGATTCCCCATAAAATCCCTGGGTCTTGTATAATGGGCGTGCTCCAGAAGACCATCGTTAAAAGAGTCTTTCTCGGCTGAATCGCTACCACCTAAAACCCCGGGAATGTGTCGGATCACTGCTTCAATCACAACCATGGCGGCCAGCTCACCGCCGGTAAGCACAAAATCGCCTATGGAGATCTCTTCATCAATGAAATCCTGGCAGATTCTCTCATCCACACCTTCATAACGTCCGCAAATCAGAATAAGCCCTTTTTCATGGCTCAATTCCACGGCTTTTTTCTGATCAAATACCTCGCCCTGGGGAGTCAACAAAACCGTCCTGGCATCCCGGGCCGCAACCCGGGCTTTTTGAATCGATAGGGCCAGAGGTCCCGGCAGCATCACCATTCCACTGCCCCCGCCATAGGGCCGGTCATCGGTGGAATGATGCCTGTCTTTGGCGAAATCCCTTATATTCAGGGCAGACGCTGTTATCTTATTCGCGTCAATGGCCCTTTTGATGATTCCATGTTCCCAGAAGGGGCCAAAAAGTTCCGGGAAGATTGTCAGCGCCAAAATGTCCATTGGGTTACAAACTTACAGTCCTTCCGGCAACGCAACCGTCATGGCGTTCTTTTTCAGATCAATTTCCAGCACAACCGATTCTATGGCCGGAATCAAAGTTTCATTTTGGTTTTCCCGGACCACATACACATCATTGGCTCCGGTTTCGATAATGGACTCGATATGACCTATCAACCTGTTGTCCTTTGTCCAAACCGCCATTCCGATAAGATTGGCCCAGTAGTAGTTTCCTTCTTCCAGTTCAGGCAATTCATCCTGATCAATAAAAATATCCAGACCTACGAGCCTTTCAGCCGAATTCCGGTCTGGAACATCCTTAAAGGCCACGCGAAATCCCTGCTTGTAGGGTTCGGCCCAGGCCACTTCAAATAGATTTATCCCACCTGCTCTGTCTTTAATAAACAGGGTTTGACCTGTTGAGAATAAGGTGGATGTTTCGGTATAGGTTTTAACCCGGAGGTTTCCTTTTATCCCGTGAACTCCGCAGATCTTCCCAATGGGCAGCAGTTTTTGCATCTTTGTTCAATTATTCTACGATTTCAAGAACCGTACGTTTTTTAACCTTGGCCGAAGCCGCACTTAATATGGTTCTCATGGCCCTTGCGGTTCGTCCCTGCTTGCCGATCACTTTCCCCAAATCCTCTTTCGCCACTTTAAGTTCCAAAACCGAGGTCTGATTCCCTTCGACTTCCGCAACTTCTACCTGTTCAGGATTGTCCACTAAAGCCTGGGCAATGTACTTTATCAGATCTTTCATAGCTCCGCCTCCTATGCTGGCTGTTGAGAATAAGGGAATCAGATGCTATTTGGCTGCGGCAAGAACGCCTTCCTTTTTTAACAGGCTTTTCACCGTATCCGTCGGAATAGCACCCTGTTCCATCCAATACTTTACGCGTTCGCTCTTTAAGGATACTTCAGCAGGCTCTTTCAACGGATTATAGGTTCCAATGGCTTCGATGAACCGTCCATCCCTCTTGGATTCTATATCCGCCACCACAATTCGGTAAAACGGGGCTTTCTTTGCACCATGTCTGGCCAACCTGATTTTAACTGACATAAACAATCTCCTTCAAAACGGCATCATGCCCCGGCCCAAGCCGCGCATGCCACCTTTATTTATTTTTTTCATCATTTTCATGACCTGAGTGTAATTTTTCAGCAATTTATTCACGTCTTGTACACTAGTTCCGCTTCCCCTGGCAATCCTTTTTCTCCTGGAGCCGTTAATAATGGCATGCTTACTTCGTTCCATCGGGGTCATGGAGTTTATGATGGCTTCGATTCTGACGATTTCCCTGTCATCCACTTCCACATTCTTCAACTGCTTCAATTTTCCCATTCCCGGAATCATGCCCAGCATATCCGACAGGGATCCCATCTTTCTCACCTGAGCCATCTGGTTTCGGAAATCTTCCAGGGTAAACTGGTTTTTTCTGAACTTTTTCTCCAGTTCGGCAGCTTCCTTTACATCCACCACCGACTGGGCTTTTTCGATTAAAGTGAGAACATCTCCCATTCCCAGAATGCGGGAGGCCATTCTTTCAGGATGGAAAGGCTCAATCTCATTGACCTTTTCACCAACCCCCACAAACTTGATGGGCTTTTTAATCATCTCCTTGATGGATAACGCAGCGCCACCCCTTGCATCGCCATCCATTTTGGTGAGAACAACACCCCCGATATCCAAAGCCTCGTCAAAAGACTTTGCGATATTAACGGCATCTTGCCCGGTCATGGCATCCGCCACCAACAGAATATCCGATGGTTTGACTTCCGCCTTGATCCTTTTAAGCTCCGTCATGAGCTTTTCGTCAATATGAAGACGGCCCGCCGTATCAAGAATTAAGGTGTCGCACCCTTCCTTCAAGGCGGCGACCCTGGCCTCGGAACAGATACGAACCGGATCCATGTCCGGTTTCGAAGGAAAAACAGGCACATTCAACTGGCTGCCCAGCTTGGTGAGCTGATCGATTGCCGCAGGCCTGTAAACATCCGCCGGAACCAGGTAAGGCTTCCGGCCCTTGGATCTTATTAAGATACTCAGCTTGGCAGCTGTTGTGGTTTTCCCTGAACCCTGCAGGCCCACCAACATGATGGATGCCGGAGCAGCTCCTGAAAAATCAAGGTCCTGGTGCCGGGTGCCCATCAACTCCGTTAATTTTTCATTAACGATTTTAATAACCTGCTGGCCTGGAGTCAGGCTTTTCATGACCTCCTGACCCAAAGCGCGGGACTTGATTTCAGCGATCAACTTTTTAACCACCTGATAGTGGACATCAGCTTCCAGAAGCGCCATTCGCACTTCTTTCAACCCATCCTCTATATTGGCTTCCGTCAGCTTGCCGTGCCCTCTTAATTTTTTAAAAGCTGACTCAAGTTTTTCGCTTAAACTCTCAAACATGAAGGCTCACCTTTTGCCTATCGTTCCATTTCTTTGGTCTTTGGAAAATCTTTGGAATTAGTATTAAAAATATGCTATGTCAAGTGAAAATAAAAAACAGGAACCATAGCTTACCGCAAATCCATGGAAAACAAACCCGACATATTGAACCTTTCGCTGGATGAACTGATCTTCGAGCTGGATCATTACGCCATAAAGCCTTTCCGGGCCAGACAGA
>VMSV01000143.1 GCA_013791935.1 Desulfobacteraceae bacterium
TAACTATCAAACCCTGCATTGCAAAGCAACGGCTTATTTGGGGGCCTTTGAAACTTAAGACTTGCGTTCACCCCCGGGTTATGATAATTAAAAAAACCAAGGATTTGTATTGATAACCGTTTAGATTTATTGCTAATTATTTATTTGTTCGTGGCATATTGCAGGTGCGAAACAGTATAAAAATATCATGATGATAAGATAGGTTAAATAAAAGGAGGATTTCTATGAAAACGTTGGTAGGTGGGGCGGTCGCGGCAGTCTTGGGTGTGATCGGTCTTGCGGTCTGGTTTGATGATTTTTTGGCTTTGCTGGCCGGAGTGATTCCAGTCATGCTTCTTCTGGGGGGCTGCTTGGCCCTGTATCTGGGATTTGATGAGCTGAAGGATTCCTGGAAAAAGGAAGGAACTGAAAAAGAAGAACCCGAAGACGATGCTGATAAATATAAAAAAGAAATTGATGATCTGAAAAAAGAAATCGATACTTTAAAAACGAAATAATTGATTTTCATAAAAACAAAAACCCCGCTGATTTACCATCAGCGGGGTTTTTGTTTTTCGTAATGAGTGATGAGTGATGAGTGATGAGTTAGGTGGGAGGTGCGAAGGTTGCGGTACCCTCGTTACTCTTCACTCCTTACTCGTCACTGCCTTTATAGCGGAGGTGGCCAGCCGGTCGGCGGCCTCGTTTTCCGGGTGCCCGGAATGGCCCTTCACCTTGATAAATGCCAGGTCGCTGAACTGGTTTTTTAGATCAAGGATGGATTGAATGAGGTCCTGGTTTTTTTGGGGTTTCCAGCCTTTGGCAATAACCCCCAGGGCATAGCTGGAATCTGTAAAGACCCGGACGGGAAAACCGGGGTTTTTGATGGCCAACAGGCCGGTTTTGATGGCCTCCAGTTCCGCGATATTGTTGGTGGCCCTTCCAATGTAGCGGGAGATTTCCTTGTGCAGATCCCCACATTTTAAAACCACGCCGATACCGGCTGGTCCCGGATTTCCCGAAGACGCGCCGTCGGTAAAAATATAGATAGTGTTTTCAGGGTGTTCTTCGTTGGGTGTTGGGGGTTCTTGTTCCCGTGACACCTTTATTTTTTTCCCGGGCTTTTTAAGGGAGGCTTTTTTTTGATCCGGGGACGCGCCTTTGTCCTCAATGTCTTGAACACTTTTTTCATGAACCCAGTATTCATAATCCTGATTCAACTGATATTTAAGCAGGACTTTTCCGTCTTTAAGCAGGGCCTTTCCATCCGGGGAAACAGCCATCCAGACCTTGTTGTTCCTGAACATCCTTCGAACCCAGCTCTGGTTGTCGGTGATTTCTTCTGTCACGTGGTTCAATTCCTTTAAGGGAAAGGGATTTTGGTGATAAAGAGATAAAGAGATAAAGTGATTATGTGATTAAGTGATTATGTGATTAAAACGCCGTAGTCTTATAACCCTTAACCACTTAACCACATAACCACATAACCACTTAACCACATAACCACTTAATCACATAACCACTTAATCACATTATTACTATTTAAAAAAAAACCATTTTGAATTTTTCGGTTTTTCCGGTTCGGGAACCTCAACCTTTTTCCCGTCCAGAATTTGTTGGGGCCGACCCAGAACCATCATCAGGGCTTCAGCTTTGTTTTCAAGGGTTTCTGCGCAGTTTGTTACAGCCTGGGAAAGAACCGGGGCTCTGTATCCGGCAGAGTGGGCGTCAGATCCCACAATATGAACCATCCGATGAGTCAGGAGATCCTTTGCGCATTCAAGGACCTTGGGACCAAAGCCGCCGTTGATACTGGTGGAGTTCATCTGAACCAAGCATCCCATGAGGATTAAATCATAAAGGATCATGGAGTCCTGAAGGGTTTTCTTATTCCGTTCCGGATGGCCCAGAACCGGGGTAATGCCGTTATCCAAAAGCTTGGATAACTGTTGAATGAATTCCTTGGACACCAGTTCAAAGGGAAATTCAACCAGAATATGATTTTTGTTCGGGTTTAAGAAGGTGGCTTCACCGGCGACAATCCGGTCCGCCATGTTCAGGCAATTATGGACTTCGCACCCTGAATAGACCGAAAGGTTGATGTTTTCGGCTCTCAATGCCGCTCGAAAAAGCTCTGTTTCCCTCAACACTTTTTCCGGAGGGTTGGGGTAGGTCCCTCCAAGGGCATGGGGGGTAGCCACAAGGGTATGAATGCCGTCGGCCACAGCCTGTCTTGCCATGGAAAGACTTTCCATCATCATTCCCGGGCCGTCGTCAATTCCTGGCAATATGTGACAATGCAGATCGATCATAAAAAATCAAAATACCATTGGGCGGCTTTTTGCAGACCTTCCAGCACGGAGTATTCAGGGGCATACCCAAGAAGTTTGGAGGTTTTTGAGATGTCCGCATAGGAAAACCGGATGTCGCCGGACCTGAAGTCCCGATAGGCGGGGGCAGCCGTTGAAACTTCGGGATTGTATGGTTCCACCCGGTCCCGAATGATATAGAAAAGATCGTTCAGGCTGGTTTCAAGTCCCAGGGACACATTGTACACCTGGTTCACGGCATTCGGATTATCTGTGAGACCGGCCAGAAGATTGGCCTGAACGCAATTGTCGATGTAACAGAAATCCCGCGTGGTCTTGCCATCCCCGTTGATGTTCACCGTTTTGTTGGTGAGAAGATCGGAAAACCACTGGGGAATCACCGCCGCATAGGCTCCGTTGGGATCCTGTCGGGGGCCGAATACATTAAAATATCGAAGACCGATGCACTTCATTCCATACGTGATGGCAAAGACATCCGCATATAATTCGTTGATATATTTGGTGGTGGCATAGGGGGAGATGGACCGTCCGATGATCGTTTCCGTGGCGGGCAGATGATCCGAATCCCCGTAAACAGCACTGGAACTGGCATAGACAAACCGCTTTACTCCGGCATCCTTTGAAGCGGAAAGCATGTTCACAAATCCCTTAACATTGATATCGTTGGCCAGGCCGGGATTTTCAACGGAAAGAGGAACAGAGCCAAGCGCTGCCTGATGAAGAACGATGCCCACACTTTCACAGGCTTTTTTGCAGGTGTTCTCGTCCCGAATGTCGCCTTCCATGAAATTAAAGCGATTCCACTGATCCGGTGTTACCAGCTTTTGAACCTCATCCAGATTACGGGTATGACCGGAGAAGAAATTGTCCAGCCCCACAACTTTCTGGTTCAGCTTAAGCAAGTTTTCAAGAAGATTGCTGCCGATGAACCCGGCAACCCCGGTTACCAACCATGTTTTAGAGTCTGTTAAATTGTACTCCATCATTTTCCTTTATGTCATATTATGGGTTAGGGGTCTTAAAATGCTCTCCACTCAAAGGTGTAACAACCTATCCATCGGCCATAACCTTGGAAACTTGAGGTCGAAGCCCGAGCAATGGCTGATCCGTGAACCTTTGCGCCTTGCATCCCTCATCCCTCATCACTGCCTTTAGATACCACTCATAGGTCCGGGCAATGCCTTCTTCCAGGGAGATCCCTGCGGTCCATCCCAGGCGGGTGAGTCGGGAGACATCCAGGAGTTTTTGGGGGGTTCCGTCCGGCTTGGATGCATCAAAATTTAGGGTTCCTTGAAATCCCACAATACCTTTTATGATTTGTGCAAGTTCTTGAATGGGCAGGTCACTGCCGACGCCGACATTGACAAAACAAGGAGAAGGATACGCGGTCAGGTGGTTTTTTACGGTTTCGTCATCCAAGTTCATGACAAATACGCACGCGTTTGCCATGTCATCCACATGGAGAAATTCCCTGCGGGGGGTCCCGGTTCCCCAGATCGTAACGGTGGCGGCATTGGAAACCTTGGCTTCATGAAATTTTCGGATCAAGGCCGGCAGCACATGGGAGGTTTCCAGATCAAAATTATCTTCCGGGCCATAAAGATTGGTGGGCATAACCGCCAGAAACCGGGTTCCATGCTGCCGGTTATAGGCTTCGCACATTTTAATGCCGGCGATTTTGGCAATGGCATAGGCTTCATTGGTGGGCTCCAGGACGCCGGTGAGCAAGTATTCTTCTTTCATGGGCTGGGCCGCAAGTTTCGGGTAAATGCAGGAAGAACCCAGAAAGAGAAGGCGATTCACCTGGTTTTGAAACGAAGCGTGGATGACATTCTGCTGAATGGCCAGATTAATGTGGATAAAATCCGCCGGGAAAGTGTTGTTCGCTTGAATGCCCCCTACCTTTGCCGCGGCAAGGAAAACATACTCGGGCTTTTCATGCTGAAAGAAACCGGAAACTTCTTCCTGATTTGTCAGGTCAAGCCTTGTCCAGCGGGCTTCATCATGGGTGGGCTTCCTCAGGTGATAATTCGCCACAAGGTTTTCATATCCCAAATTCCCAAGGCATCGGATGATGGCACTGCCCACCATCCCCGTGCCCCCGGCGATGAATATTTTGCTTTTCTTTTCCATTATTTTCCTAAGACCAAAAAAATAATCCGCAGATTACGCAGATTTTCGCAGATTGTTGGAGGATAACAACCCTGTTCATAAAATTACAAAGGCAGTAAAATTAAAGAGAATTTATAAACCGGAAAAATTCATGATCAAAAAAATCTGTGTCAATCTGCGTAATCTGCGGATCAATAGTTGTGGACAATCCGTTTTGATTCAAGTGATTTGGCACCAAAATTTAACAAAAGGCCAACCTTAAGATTGGTCGCCTTTAAATAATTGATAAGCTGTGCTTCCTCTATTCCTGACAAGCCAGAAATGGCTTTAATTTCTATGATCACTTCATCAAAACAAATAAAATCAGGCTGATAAGTTTTATTTAGAAGTCTCCCCTTATAAGCAATTTGAATGAGGGGTTGGGCTTTGAAGGGGATTCCCTTAGAAACAAGCTCTGTTTCAAGCGCTTCCTGGTATACTGCCTCAAGAAATCCAAAGCCTAATTCAATATGGACTTCCATTGCAGCCCCTATAATCTTATATGTTCTTTCGTCCCTCAAAATCTATTATTTAATCTGCGTTAATCTGCGTTAATCTGCGTAATCTGCGGATCAATAGTTGTTGACAATCCATTTGGATTCGGGGATTGGATCCCAAAATGAATCAAGAGGACCAGTTGCATGATTTTGCTTTAGAAAATCTGCGGCCATCTGCGTAATCTGCGGATTCTTATTCATTTCTCTCATAAACCGTAAACCCGGATTGTTTGCAGAGTTCATCTTTCTGGGCTTCTACCAGGTCATGGGCCACCATTTCCTGGATCATGTCTTCAAAGCTGATCCTGGGTTCCCAGCCCAGTTTTTCCTTGGCTTTGGTGGGGTCGCCCAGCAGGCTTTCGACTTCAGTGGGCCTGAAATATCGAGGGTCCACAGCCACAAGGGTGTCCCCTGGCTTGATCGAATGGTTTCTTTTCAGGGTACTTCCATTGATTTGGAATTTATCTTTCAAAAGACTTTTAACCATTCCGATTTCCTCAAGACCCTTTCCCTGCCACGCGATTTCAATTCCCACTTCTTTGGCGGCCAAAGTGATAAAATCTTTTACGGAATGTTGTATGCCGGTGGCGATGACAAAATCTTCGGGTGCTTCCTGCTGAAGCATCAACCACTGCATTTCCACGAAATCCTTGGCATGTCCCCAGTCCCTTTTGGCGGATAAGTTTCCCATGTACAACCTGTCTTGAAGGCCCAGGGAAATTCTTGCCATGGCCCGGGTGATTTTACGGGTCACAAATGTTTCACCGCGCACGGGCGATTCATGGTTGAACAGTATTCCATTGCAAGCGTATAGGTTATAGGCTTCCCGGTAGTTCACCGTGATCCAGTATGCATACAATTTGGCCACCGCATAGGGGCTTCTGGGGTAAAATGGGGTTTTTTCAGTTTGGGGAACTTCCTGGACCAGTCCGTACAGTTCAGAGGTGGAGGCCTGGTAAAAGCGGGTTTTTTTCTCCAATCCCAACAGGCGGATGGCTTCCAGGATTCTTAAGGCCCCCAGGGCGTCGCTGTTGGCCGTATATTCCGGGGTTTCAAAGGAGACTTTTACATGGCTCTGTGCACCAAGATTATAGATTTCATCCGGCTGAACCTGCTGAACAATGCGGATCAGATTGGTGGCGTCGGTTAAATCCCCGTAATGAAGAACCAGCCGCTTACCCGATTCGTGAGGGTCCTGGTATAGATGGTCAATCCTGTCGGTATTGAACAGGGAAGACCTTCTTTTGATTCCGTGAACCTCATACCCTTTTTTAATTAAAAAATCAGCCAGGTAAGCCCCATCCTGACCGGTGATTCCGGTGATTAAAGCTCGTTTCATTTCTATTCCTTATTTCTTTAATCCGCAGATTACGCAGATTTTCACAGATTTAAAAATTAAAAGCAGAGCACCTTAAGGGAGTAAGCCATCGGATCAAACCCATATTTTCCCCATCCCTCATACCCCATCACCCTTCACTCATCACTCATCACTCATCACTGCTCTTTTGGTTCTACCTGCACTTCACGGATTTTCTCGATATTCTTCAAATACATGTCTGTGAGAATGGCCTTGGAGTAAACGATATTGATTCTTTCCAGAATGTCTTCATTGGGGACGCCCTCCAGAATGGGATATTTTCCCCTTAAGATCTGAAGCAGATCGGAGGTGTAATTTCTCCCCTGATCTTTTGTATGCAGGGAAGGGGATCATGTCAAGCCTGTTTTTTAAAGTTTTTATTCTCTCGCCCGCTTCGCTTAAGCCGCCAAGTCGCAAAGAAAGTTAGAAAACTGAAAGTCGTGGGTTGGGGATTGTCCCTTTGTGGTTAAGTGATTATGTGGTTAAGTGGTTAAGTTGTTATGTGATTATGGGGTCTGCCCATCCATATACGACCATCAACCGTTCGCCCACAATTCCTGGTTTTTTTTCGCCTAACACCTAACACCTAACACCTCACTCCTGCCTCTTCCCTTGTTTTTCTTAGCGTCTTAGCGCCTTTGCGTGAGCCCCGGTTTTTAATCTGCGTCAATCTGCGAAATCTGTGGACCGGTTGCCCTTGCCTCTTCCCCTGATTTTCTTTGCATCTTTGCGTGAGCCTTATACCAACAAAACCGATTCTTGATATTGAGAAACCTGCTTATCACAGGTCAGCAAAACCATGCCTTCCACCCGGGCTTGGGCCAGTAGAATGCGGTCGAAAGGGTCTTTATGAAGTAATGGTAGAGAATCCACTTTCAACGCGTGTTCTGCGGTTACCGGTATCTCAGAATACCCATGAAGTATCAGCATTTTTCTCAAACGGTACGGATCGACTTTAAAATCTTCTCGTCCAAGGCCCAGTTTGATGATAATTTCCCAGATGCTTGCGGCACTGAAAAACAGAAGGTTTTCCGGATGTTTCAGAAGGTCCCGGGTTTGTTCGGAAAGTTTTTCAGCCTGACCGGCCGCCCACAGGAGGACGTGTGTATCAAGCAGCAGTTTCAAACGGTTTTGCCCTCAAACATTTCCTCGATTTCCGAAGCCATGAATGAATCAAAATCATCTGGTATTAATATTTCTTCCGCCATGAAGCCAAGCTTTCCGGTGACTTTGCAATCGTCTGCCGACAGAGGTAGAACCTTGACCATGGGCTTCCCCGCTTTTGCAATAATAAAGGCATTTCCCTTGGCGGCTTCTTCCACCAATCGGGAAAGTTTTGTTTTTGCCTCATGAATATTGAAAGTTTGCATATTTCACCCCTATGAAAATTGAATTGAACCTAATTTTCAATGTAAGTTGAACTAAGTTTACAGAAGTTAGTTTACTCTATGGGCATAGACTCAATTTGTCAATCCAAAATCATGTTCTCACGCCCGCTGCGCTTAAGCCGCCAAGCCGCAAAGAAGGTCGAAAAAACTCCAAACACTCTTTTTTACTTTAAGCCGTACGGCGAAAGCCGCTCATTCATTTCTGTTTTTAGGTTTTCTTAGCGCCTTTGCGGCTTTGCGCGAGACCCTGGTTTTGTTTTTATCACGCCCGCTTCGCTTAAGCCGCCAAGTCGAAAAGGAAAAGCTGGGAACAGTGAACAGTGAACAGAAACAAACGTCCCGCCCCAACATTGTCTTTTCTTTGCGTCTGTGCGTGAACCCATGTGTTTGACCTCACGCCTATCACCTAACACCCTCCGAAATGGCATTGACTTGGATTTAATATATGTTAAAGTATATGTGGCATTGAATAAGAGGAGGATACCATGGGACAAGTCACCATTTATTTGGACACAGAAACAGAACGTCAACTTAACCTGATCATCAAGGAAAAGAGGGTATCCAAAAGCAAATGGATATCCGATTTGATCCGGGCAAAGACAGCAACCGCGTGGCCGGACAGCATCAGTCAAATGGCCGGGGCCTGGGATGACCTGCCCATGGGTGAAACCATTCGCGATGTCATGGGCAAGGATATTCAAAGGGAATCTTTTTGATGTATATCTTGGACACCA
>VMSV01000169.1 GCA_013791935.1 Desulfobacteraceae bacterium
ATGGCCGGGGGAAGGGCCGGAAGCCGGATCCCCTCCTTTGCCAGCACCTCCCCGGCAAACACGCTGGGGCCGCCCCCGGCGCCGAGGAGAGCGATTCCGCTGCCTTCGGTCATATTTTCCGCAAAAGAAAGCATCACCAGAACATCCATCATCTCTTCCAGGCTGTCCGTTACCATGACATTGGCCTGACTGCATACGGCATTGAATACGGTAACAGAGGAGGTCATGCTGGCCGTGTGGCCGAAGGTGGCCCGCTTGCCGGCTTCGGATTTTCCGCCCTTATAAAGGACAACAGGCTTTTTGAGGGCGGCTTTTTTGAGGGCGGCTTTAAAATCTTTTCCATTTTTCGTGCCCTCGATATAGAGGGAGATAATTTTCGTGTCCGGGTCTTCGGCAAAATAGGAAAGCAGTTCTATCTCATTCACGTCCAGGCCGTTTCCATAGCTTACCACCTTGCTGAACCGGAGCCCGCGAGGGTCTCCATATTCCACCATATTATGGGCATGCCCCCCGCTCTGGGAAATAAAGGCAATGCCCCCGGGTTCATGGGAGACCCCGGTGATATTGGCCTGCTGGCTTTTGGGGATGTAAAGCCCCACACAATTGGGCCCCAGAATTCGGAAGCCGGCGGACCGCGCGATGTCCAGCATGCTTTTTTCCAGGTTGACCCGGTCCGGGTCCCCGCTTTCGCTGAACCCTGCGGTAAAAAAATGAACCGAATGAACGCCTTTGGCGGCGCATTCCGCAAGCAGGTCCATTACCGCTGCGGCAGGAATACTCACCACCACATGATCCACCTTGTCCGGAATACTTTTCAGATCCGGGTAGCAGGCAAGACCGAACACTTCCTTGTACTTCGGGTTCACCGGGTAGACCCTTTTGCATCCCGCCTCCAGGGTGCCGATGAGAACACTTTCGGCAAAGCCCATTCGGCCCGAGCCGGAAATGCCCACAATGGCAACACTTTCAGGGGAAAACACCTTGTCCAGGGAAACGGGTTCTTTCATGAGACATGTCCTTTTACTGAATGCGGTTTTCAATCGATGAAGGAGACAAAATAGAATAGGTGACTCCAAGGGTTTTGGCCAGGCTGATAAAGGTATTGGGAAGAGGAATCTCCCGGTCCCTCAGCAAAAGGCCCCTTTTTTCAGCTCGAACCAGGGCCTCTTCGTTGTTGATTCCTTCCAGGCTGTCGCAAAGGAACTGGATGCGAAGGGCATCGGTAACGGGAATTCGAAGCTGGGGGAAGTGATTGGCCAAGTTGCCCAATTCCCTTTCAATGGTGGCTTGTTGCTTTTCCGAATAGGCCTGGAATGGATCTTCCCCGTGGAGAGTTCCGAAGAGCGAATTTAAAATGGCCCCGGCCAGGAGGTTGATTTCACTTGAACTCCAAGGGGGATAGGTTTTCTTCAGAAAGGATTTCAATTCTTTGAAAAGAACCATTTTGATGATGTCTACCCCCTCTCTCAAGATGGGGATCAGCTTGCTTTCCTCGGTCATAGGGCGCTCATTTTGAATCAGATGGAATGAAGGTTGATTTTTCGCTTCTTCGGGTCTTTGTTCTGACGGAAAACAATGGCCACATGGCCTGTGAGACCACAGAGCCTGCAACCCGTCTTCTCTTCCAATCCGGTAAGCAAGACCTTTTTTTCCTCTTTTTCCTTAATGTCTCTGAATTTGATTTTGATGAGTTCATGGGCCTTCAGGGCTTCCTCAACGGCCGCAATCACCGAGTCGACGATGCCTTTCTGGCCGATGATGACCACCGGTTTCAGGGGATGCGCCACTCCCCTGAGATATTGTTTCTGGGCGCCGGTCAATGGGTTGGTCAAGGTAAATCCTCCAATCATGAGATGCTTACATGGGATACAGACCCTTAGATAAAAGGCCAAAAGGTCCCATTCCGCCTCCTTGCCCCTGGGTGCTGATTTCTTGAATAACGAATTCCCGTTCGGATGGCAACCCCATTTCCTTTTCTCTCCGTAAATTCAGAAACAAATAGTTACAAATGAATACAATTGAGAAAGGCTTTTTCATCCCGTTTGGTTTAAACAGATGTTTCAAACCGGGAGGGTTGCCGGAAAAATAACTTGACCGGCGTATCAAACATGTGTTTAATACGCCGGTTTTAAATTTCTGTTTAAACCAGACGCTCCCATTCCTTTTAAAGACAGGATGCCCAGGATGAAAAATCAGCAGGAACCCGTGGAAAACACCAAGGACCGGATTCTTCAAAAGGCGGAAAAGTTGTTCTCGGACAACGGCTTCAACGGCGTAAGCATTCGGGATATCACCCGGGCCGCGGATTGCAATGTGGCTGCCGTGAACTACCATTTCGGCAACAAGGAGAACCTGTATTTCGACGTTTTCCGCCGGAGCATTCTGCCTAAAATGGCGGCGAATCGATCCCGGATCGAAGCCTATCTTGCCCAATCTCAGGAAATCTCTCTGGAAACCGTCATCCGGGCGCTCGTCACCACCCTCTTCACCCATAACATCATGGAAAAAAAGGATGACACTTTTAACCGGCTCATTCTGTCCGAAAGGCAGAGTCCCGTGGGCGTTAAGGATATCATCATCAACGAGGCCCTGGTTCCTTTTTTTGAAAGCCTGATGGATGTATTCAAGCCGCATTTTCCAAAGGGGATGGATGAAAGTCAAATCAAGTTGAACCTTCTCGGTATCCTGGCCATGACTCTGTATTTCGCCCATTCCAGGCTGTCGGTTTCCAGGTTTGTCAACCGGGAGTATGATGAAGCTTTCATTCATCAAATCATTGAGCACACGGTATTTTTTGCATTGAACGGTTTAAAGCAAGCCTGATCAGGAGGAGTTCATGAAGGCATTTTTGCGGGTTTCAGGAATGATATTGGTTCTGTTGCCGGCCACACAGGGCTGCATGAGATTGGGGCCGGATTACAAACGACCGGAAATGGGGTTCAGGACGCCGGAGGTTTACCAGCAAGTCAAGGAAGCATCCGCTTCTCCGGCTTCCTCCACGGACCGTTGGTGGGAGGGCTTCAACAGCCCGGAAATCAACCGGCTGGTGGCCGAAGTGGGACAAAACAATCTGGATATTCGAAAGAGCACCGCGGCGGTTCTGGAATTGGCCGCCCGGCACAAGCAAACCCGATCCAAAAAATTCCCCCGGCTGGATCTTCGGGCCGATGCCTCCAGAAGCCAGTCCACCATCACGGAAGTTACCGGAATCACAGCGTCCTCCGGGGGGCTGGTATTCACCCGGGATCAGAACCTTTATACCGCGGACAGTTATGTGTTTTCCCTTCCGGCCTCTTATGAACTGGATCTCTGGGGCAGGATCGCCCGTTCCGATGAGGCGGCCCGTTATGACCTGCTTCAGGCCGAAGAATCTCGGAGGACATTGATTCAAAGCCTCACGGCCGAAGCGGTGAGCCTCTTTCTTGAAATGGAATCCCTGGAACGCAGAATTGCCGTGAATCAGTTGAAAGTCGAGAATTTCAGGCAGACCCTGGTTATGATTGAAAAACGGTATGCAGCCGGCTTGTCCAGCGCCCTTGAAATCCGGCAGACAAGGCGTTCCCTGTCCCAGGCCCGGGCGGTTCTGCCCACTCTGAACCAGGCTCTGGGTGCCGTTCAAAATCGGCTTTCCGTGCTTGCGGCCCGATATCCCAAAACTTCGTCGGTTCGTGTTTTACCGGAAGAATATTACAAGCATTTAGCACCCGTTCCGGCGGGACTGCCTTCGGAACTGCTGCTTCGGCGGCCGGATATCCGGTCTGCCGAGGCAAGCCTGGCTGCCGCAGGAGCTAGAATCGGAGAGGCCAAGGCGGCTCGTTTCCCGTCCATCAACCTCACCGGCACCCTTGGGTATTCCAACAGTGAATTGGATCAATTGTTCCTACCGGAAAGCCAGTTGTGGAAATTGGCTGCGGGGATCACCACCACCCTGTTTGATGCCGGAGCCCGCAAGTCCAATCAAAAGGCGGCTGAAGCCCGCTACGAACAACAGTTGTCCACCTATGCGAAAACGGTTTTAAACGGATTCGCCGAGGTGGAAAATGCCCTGCTCACCCGGGAACAGCAGCTCGTTCGGCGGGAGCATCTGGTGGCTTTTCTTCTGGAAGCCCGGATCACCCAGGATATGGCCCTGGTCCGGTATGAAAAAGGTCTGGTGGATTACCTGACGGTTCTGGATGCTATCCTGGCCCGGTTCCGGGCGGAAGAGGATTTAATTTTGTCAGACCTGGCCCTGATGCAGAACCATGTTTCCCTGTGCAGGGCTTTGGGCGGGGGATGGCCCGTGGAAGAGTCTCCGGCAGGCCCAGGCCATGAAAGTTCAAAAAAATCATCATAAAACACCTTTTTGGGAGCACAAGAGATTTTTATGAAAAAAAGATACAAAATCATCATTCAGATCGTGTTGGTCGTGAGCTTTATTATTTGTGGAATCGGCGGATGTGTGATGCTCAGAGCCAGCCGAAAATCCTTGAGCCGGGTTGAGGTCACCCGGTCCGACCCTTTGGCCAGGGTGATCGTGGTCGAAGCCAAGAATATTTTCATTCCTATTCAAGGCCATGGCACGGTAAGGCCCTTGCATGAGATCAAACTGGTTCCCCAGGTCGCTGGAAAAATTACGATGATTTCATCCCAGTTGGTGGATGGCGGAACGTATAAAAAGGGGGACCTGCTGGCCCAAATCGACCCGGCGGATTATGACATCGCCGTGACC
>VMSV01000076.1 GCA_013791935.1 Desulfobacteraceae bacterium
ATTAACTGCAAATCTTTTCGTATCCAAAGCAAATTCCAAATTTGGTTTTAATAAACCATATAAAACCTCGAAAGGAATCCATTGCATGAAACGACTGGCGAAAAATGTTGTTTTGTTTTCATTGGCTTTCACCTTGGCTGCATGCTCATCATCCCCCATCGATCATTCAAAAACAAAATACTGGGCTGACTATCCTGTTCTTTCAAGACAACCAAGTCCTGTCCAATCCTCACACCGGGAACCTATCCCCTTTTTAGAGTGGGAACACTTCACATCAGATAAAAAAAGCATTGTCGGGCAATGGGAAGGAACAACTTTCGAAGGGAAAAAAGTGACCTATCATTTTGAAGCCGATGGCAAATGCGAGTGGTCAATTCAAGACAAAACCATAAAGGGAAGATATGAAATTCAAGAAGCAGAAAAGTATTACAACATAACGATGAACCATTTTAATGCAAGCTACCTAAAAGGAGTTTTGTTTTGTGGCCTTTATAAAATCAAGGGTGAAGAAATGCTGTTTTATGGTGTGACAGTTAAAGATATCAAGAAGCTGACTCGAATCCCGGATTCCTTTGATGCCAACTCTGTTCTTCTAAAAAGAAGATAGTTTGAATTCCATCCTTGAGCTTTGCGGTGTCATTAAACGATAAAATATTCACGCCAGTGTGAACAAGGCAAACAAAACCTGAAAACATTAGCATTTCCCGGTTTTGTTTGCCTTCATAAGGATTTACTACCCCTGTGCCACGGCCGCTTTCATGGCTTCTTTTAAAGCCTTTGCATTTTTGGGCGGTTCCGCAAAATCGGTCTGATGAACCATGGATATGGCGTCGGACGGACAACCCGTAGCGCACACCGCGCAACCAAAGCAACGGTCTTCATTTAATTCCGGAACCTCGTCCGTCCCCATGGAAAGGGCTTCGGAGGGGCATCGCTCGATACAGGTTTCACAGGCTGTGCAAAGATCCGCGTTAAATTCCGGCTTAAACCCTGAATTCATGGTTAAGGCCGGTTTGGCTGTTTTCAAGGCCTGGGTCACCGGTGTGCAGTGCCACCGGTCACAGTTGCAGATAAAGCCGATGTCATCGGCCATATTCTGGCTCATGTGGATCAGACCGGCTTCCTCACATCGATCCAGTAATTCCCGGGCTTCTTGTTTGGAAACTTTTCTGGCCCCCAGGCGCTCAATGGCAAACTGAGCCGAATTCCCGAACTGCATGCAGGTATCCGTGGGCATGTCATGGATATCCTCCCCTCGTAAAACCGCCGCGTGACGGCAGTAACAGGTGCTGATGGCGATGAGGTCATATTTATCGATATAATTTTGAACCTGGTCATAGGTATGAACCGTATCTTCCGGACTCACCGTGCTGTCTATGGTAATCACACGGATGGAGGGAAATACCGGTTCGCCACCAGAGCCTTCAATCGCATTAAACGCGGTTTTATAGGCATAGATCAATTTGGCTATCTTTTTATCTCTTTCCGTGAGGGTTCCCGGCATGAACTGGAATTCAAAAATACCCGGCATGAATGGAGAACGCATATAAAACACGTTGCCTTCCAAGGTAATCGCCATACAGAGCCCTTTATTGGCCATGCCTTCCAGGATTTCCTTGATTTCTTTTTCATCCCGGCTCATCAATTCAGCCACTTGAGCCGCCGAAAAAGGCCCTTTGGGCATGGCATTGTTCACTTCTGCCTCCCGGGGAGTAAAAAGTTCTTCCACCATGGCGTAAAATTCCGGGATGTCGGCTCCGGAAAACCCGCCGCCCCGGGATTTCATGACTTCCAATAATTGTTTGTATACTTCCTTGGACATGTTCTTTCCTCCTTAAAATGAATCATATTTTAGACGGATTTCCCCGCGGCAAATCCACCATGAACCGCATCAAAGGCCTGGGCGACTTTTTGTGCATCGCCACAGGTGATGCAGGGGATTCCCATGGCCGTAAGATCTGCTTCCAAAGGGTTATAGGGCATGGTTCCAACGGCCAGAACCACGGAGTCTGCTTGAACTTCCGTTGTTTTATCTCCCATCCGGACCCTAAGCCCGCTGTCCGTGATTTCAATAACCTTGGCCCCCACGGTGGCTTTTACATCGTGGCGATCCATGGACTGAAGCATGGTCCATTTGGTGGTGCGACCGATGTCCGCACCAATCTTGTCCATCATTTCGAAAATCTGAACCTTCTTGGTTCCGTTTAAGGCCAACTGTCGAATATCTTCCACCGGTTCCACTTCATTGATGAGGAGAAATTTCACCATATCGCCGGTGAGGGTTCCTTTCTCCGCCAGGAGCAAAGCGGTTTCCACGCCCACAGCCCCGCCTCCCACCACAGCCACTCGTTTGCCCGTTTGTGCGTTTCCAGCCAGCACATCCCAGGCCTGAACCACATGGGATTTCTCCACGCCTGGAATTTTGGGCGCAATGGGTTTCCCGCCAGTGGCAAGAATCACCTGGTCCGGCTTTTCGGCTGCGATGGCCGAAACATCCATGGTTTTATTGAGAACGACCTTCACCCCTTTACCAGGCAACTGTGCCCCGAGGTCTTCGGCAAGATGAGAAAATTCTTCTCTTCCCGGAGGAGCCGCTGCAATGTAGAGCTGACCACCCAACCTGGCGGATTGTTCATAAACGGTAACATCATGCCCCCTTTCAGCAGCCGCAGCTGCTGCGGACATGCCCGCGGCTCCACCGCCGATGACCATCACTTTCAAGGCTTTTGGTGCTTTGGCGATGGCAGCTTCCTTTTCGTGGCCGGCCTTGGGATTGCAAAGGCATTCTACGTATTTTCCCTGGCCCAGATGGTCAAAACATCCCTGGGAACAGGCGATGCAATGGATGATTTCCCTTTCTCTTCCGGATTGAGCTTTTTGGGCAAAATCCGGGTCGGCAATCAGAGGCCGACCCAAGGCCGCCATGTCGCACAAACCGTCTGCAAGCATCTCCCTTGCGGTTTCCGGATCATTGATCCGATGGCTTGCGATGACCGGCACCGAGACAACCTCTTTGATTCCCTTGGACATATACCCGAACATGGCCCTGGGCACGGAGGTAACAATCTGGGGTATCCGGGCCTCATGCCATCCCACATTGATGCATAGAGCGTCCACACCGGCATCCGCAAGAACCATGGCATACCGGGTTAATTCCTTTCTCCCCTGCCCACCTTCCACCAGGTCGTTGCCGTTCATTCGGAACATCACCGGGTAATCCTTGCCCACGGCCTGCCGAATGGCGGTCATCACTTCCACACCAAACCGCATACGATTTTCCAGGGAGCCACCATATTGATCTTTCCGAAGATTGGTGAGGGGGGACAGAAAATTGCTGATGAGATACCCTGTGCCGGACAAAACCTCCACGCTGTCAAACCCGGCTTTTTTCACTCTTGCGGCAGACTCGGCAAAACGGGAAACGATCTGCTTAATTTCTCCTTCAGTCAATTCCTTGGGAGTTTCTCGAGTGAGCCTGCACGGGACCGGGGATGGAGCCACGGAAGGTTTCCCACCCAGTAGAAAGGAATGGATGTTTCGACCCCCATGGTTGATCTGGCAAACGGAATGGGACCCGTTTTCATGGATGGCAGAGGCCAGTCTTTTCAACCCCGGCAAATGGTCATCATGATGGGCTCCGATATTGGTGGGCCCTCCGGACTGCTCATCAATGGTGGCAAAGCCCACAGCGATCATGCCGGTTCCCCCTTTGGCCCGTTCAATGTAAAAATCTACCAGAGCATCGGTGACCAAAAAATTGTGCGCCATATTCATGTGCATGGCCGGCATGTAGATTCGGTTTTTAACTTCCATTTTGTTAATGTTGATGGGTTCAAAAAGCGGGTCTTTCCTCATTGCTTCCTCCTTTGGCGGGTTGGGGTATTGAAAATCATGGCAGCCCGGAATGATTCCTTATCCGGAATCCTGTCAATATTGTTTGCATACGAACCTAACAGCAAGGTCATTTGATGTCAATTCAATTTTCATTGGAATCCCTTTTGTGTTTATGAAACCTAAATTGAATGAGGTAAAAGAATGTTCTAAGTGAATGCATTGACTTTTTTTCCTCCGTAAAATATGTTTGTGTGCGAGGAATCAAGTCAAGAAACGAAAAAGGATAAAATGAAAAATACAACCGACAAAACGCCTGTTTGTTACGTCTATCTCCTGTCCAAGGCCTACCAGAAAGGCCATAACCTGGTCCAGGGCAACCTGAAAAAGTTCGGCCTCACCAACATGCAGTACGTGGTTCTGGAATGCCTGTGGAGATCCGAAGGGCTCACTTTAAGCGAAACCGGCAAGCAATTATCCATTGATAAAGCCACCTTATCCGGTGTAATAGAAAGGATGACGGATGCCGGTTGGATTCAGAAAGAAAAAGACCTTCAAGACAAAAGGGTTTGCCGGCTTTTCCCTTCGGAAAAATCAAAATCGCTTAAAGAACAGTTGGTCAAGGAACGGGTGAAAGCCAACGACAAACTTTTATCCGGCTTCTCCATGGATGAAAAGGTTATCCTCAAACGCCTGCTCCTGGCAATGCTCTAATAAATTCTTACCTAAATTAAAAAATTAGGTCTTACCTTCATAACCCAATAAGGATTTAAACCCATGGAAAATGGAATACTCCTGGGCCAGGGGGATCAGCCTGTTTATCTATCAGGCCGATATGCCAACCGTCATGGACTGATTGCCGGAGCCACGGGAACCGGAAAAACCGTCTCTCTTCTGGTTCTTGCCGAAGGCTTTTCCCGCATGGGGGTGCCGGTCTTCATGGCGGATGTGAAAGGCGATGTGGCGGGGCTCGCCGCAGCCGGGACCCTCAATGATAAAATCCAACAGCGCGTTTCTCTGATGAACATTCAGGGTTACGGTCCTGAAGCCAGTCCCGTGGTGTTCTGGGATATCTACGGCAAAGCAGGACACCCGGTACGCACCACCATCAGCGAAATGGGTCCTGCACTATTAAGCCGTATCCTTCAGTTGAACGACACCCAATCCGGCATCCTGGATATTGCTTTTAAACTCATAGACGACCAGGGTCTTCTCCTACTCGACATGGATGATCTTAAAGCCATCCTGGGCTTTATGGTGGACCACCGGAAAGAAATCTCGTCAAATTACGGTCTTGTGAGTGCCCAGTCCATCGCCGCCATTCAACGTAGCCTTTTATCCCTGGAAGAGGACGGAGGAAACATCTTTTTCGGCGAACCGGCTTTGGACCTGACGGATCTCATGCGCACGGATCTTTCCGGAAAAGGGATCATAAACATTCTATGCTCTGACTCGCTTGTTTTAAAACCCCGGTTGTACTCCACTTTTCTGTTGTGGCTCCTTTCAGAACTCTTCGAGGCCCTTCCGGAAGTGGGGGACCTGGACAAACCCCGGCTGGTTTTCTTCTTTGATGAGGCCCATCTGCTTTTTGATGATGCCCCCCCTGCCCTGCTCCAGCGGATTGAGCAAGTCATTCGCATCATCCGGTCCAAAGGCGTGGGGGTGTACTTCTGCTCTCAATATCCGGATGATATCCCGGAAGACATTCTGGGCCAGCTTGGGAACCGCATTCAACATGCCCTCCGGGCCTATACCCCAAGGGACCAGAAAGCGGTTCGGACGGCTGCGCAAACCTTTGTTCCCAATCCGAAACTGAATACCACACAAGTCATTTCACAACTGGCCGTGGGGGAAGCCCTGGTATCCACCCTTCAGGATAAAGGCATTCCCATGCCTGTGGAAAAAACCCTGATCTGCCCACCACGGTGCCGAATGGGTACCCTTACACCGGAAGAGCGAACTGCTGTAAAGCTCCGCAGCCCCGTGGGCATCAAATACGATACCCCGGTCAACCGGGAATCGGCCTATGAAATTTTAAAGAAAAGAGCAAAAACCATTGAATCGGACATCCCATCCTCCACCAAAAGCAAAGACAAGGAAGCCTCTGAAAGCGGAGGGTTCTTCAAAGACTTTCTCTGGGGAACCAAACGCCGCCAGGGCATGGTGGAAACCATGGCCAAGCAAACCGCCCGCACCGTGGGTAGCCAAATTGGGAGACAAATCCTTCGGGGCCTTCTGGGAGGTATTTTGGGGGGATCGAAAAAACGATAGAAAGGAACAACATGCCCAAGAAAATCGACATTAAAAAACTGGAAAAAGACCTGAAATTCAAACCTTCCCTGGTTTGGGACAAACTTTCCGAGCTGGAAAAAAAAGCAACCTTTGCCATGGGAGAAGATTACAAAGCTTTTCTGGACGCAGCTAAAACCGAGCGGGAAGCCGTGGTGGAAATCGAAAAACGAGCCCTGGCAGCAGGATTCAAGCCCATGGGCTCAGCGAAAAAACCCGGCCCGGTCTTTGCCAAGTTCATGGAAAAGACCGCCGCTCTAGCCATCCCCGGAGAAAAACCCATCACCGAAGGCATCCGCCTTATTGTGTCCCATATCGATTCTCCCAGGCTGGATCTTAAACCCAACCCTTTGTATGAAAGCATTGATATGGCCTTTTTGAAAACCCATTATTATGGCGGGATCAAAAAATACCAGTGGCTTTCCCGGCCCCTGGCCCTTCATGGCCGGGTGATCAAATCCGATGGGAAAGCCGTCGATATCATCTTCGGGGAGGATGCAAATGATCCGGTTCTGACCATTGCCGATCTTCTGCCCCATCTGGCTGCAAGCCAGGTGGACAAAAAGGTTACGGATGCGTTTCCCGGAGAGAAACTTAACCTTCTCATGGGTTCCCTCCCCCTGGGGGATGACAAGGTCAAAGAGAGATTTAAGCTGGCCATTCTTCAACTTTTGAATGAAAAATACGGCCTGGTGGAGGAAGACTTCCTGAGCGCCGAGCTGGAAGCGGTTCCGGCGGGAAAGTCCCGGGATGTGGGCCTGGACAAAAGCCTCATCGGCGGATATGGCCAGGATGATCGTGTTTCGGCTTATGCAAGTTTAGATGCCCTGGTGAAAGTGAATAAACCTCTCTACACCTGTCTTGCGCTATTCATGGACAAGGAAGAAATAGGCAGTGCAGGCGCCACAGGGTCCAACTCCCGGTTGCTGGAAGTCTTCTTGGACGACCTGTTTGTCCAAGCCGGGCTGAATCCTTCTTCCGCAGCTTTGAGAAAAGCTTTGCTGAACACCAAAGCCATCTCCGCAGACGTGACGGCCGGATTGGACCCGGATTTTCAGGAGGTTCATGAAAAAACCAATGCCGCCAGAATCGGATACGGCCCTTCGGTAACCAAATACACCGGAGCGAGAGGAAAATCCGGGGCTTCGGACGCCTCGGCGGAATATGTGGGATGGCTCAGAAATGTGTTTAACCGGAACAAGGTGACCTGGCAAACCGGCGAACTGGGAAAGATCGATGAAGGCGGCGGCGGCACCGTGGCCTTGTTTTTCGCCAAATACGGCATGGAAATCGTGGACTGCGGTGTGCCCCTGATCGGCATGCATTCTCCCTTTGAAGTCTCGTCCAAAGCGGATGTTTTCATGACCCGGCAGGCCTATGAGTCTTTTTATTCGGCAAAATAAGGAAAGATGACACCCAATGGGTAATGAGGTTATCATATTAATCGTTGAGGCCATGGTAGTCTATTTCATGGTTCTGTGGGTCCATTCCCTGCGCCATCGGTTCGGGCCCGTACATTTTTACGCCTTGATTGGCGGCATTACCGCCATCATGTCCTGGGTCACCGATGCCGGAGTCACCATTCAGGTGGCGGGGATTACTTTTTTGGTGGGGTCCACGGTGTTTTACACCTCCCTGCTGCTGGGGGTTTTTGTCATCTATGTGTTTGACGGACCCAGGGCCACGCGAATCGCCATCTCCACCGTTGCCGGGGTTTCCATCATGGTGCCACTGATCAATCTGGCTTTGTATTTCCAGATCAAACTCATCGGCAGCCCGGCCCTCAGTTCGGTACCCCTGCCGAGTTTGAGGATCAACACGGCATCGGTAATCACCACTTTGATAGACCTGTTTTTTCTGGCCATGGCCTGGGAGTTTTTCGGAAAGCCCAATCTGAGAATGCAACTTTGGCTTCGCTCCTTTCTCACCCTTCTGGGTGTCATGTGGTTGGATGTGCTGCTATTTGCCACCGGTGCTTTTGCGGGTACCCCCGCATATCTGAGCATCATGAAAGGGTCCCTGATCAGTCGCTTTTTTATTTCCGTTTTCGCCCTTCCCTTTTTATACGGCTACCTGCACTTGCAAAGCAGCAAGAAGGGGATTCTCATAGAAAACCGACCGGTCCTGGCCATTCTGAAGCAGGTGGCTGAGATCAGGGTCGAATTGACCCAGGCTCAGGAAGAAATCAAAAGACGGGTCGCAGCGGAAATAGAAAGAGACAAGGTCATTTCCGAACTTCAAACCGCCCTGTCTGAGGTAAAAACCCTGCGGGGCCTGATCCCCATTTGCTCGAACTGCAAAAGCATTCGGGATGACAAGGGGTATTGGAATCAAATCGAGACCTACATCAAAGCCCATTCGAATGCGGAATTCACCCATGGCATCTGTCCGGATTGCGCCCAGAGATTATACCCGGATATGAACCCCTACAGGCCTTGAATGAACATGGAATCCTCCCGGAAGCGCCCCCGCGTTAATTATTCCCTGGAACTCACCGCCACGGCCGATGCCACCGGATATTTTTCCTGCAAGACCCAAGAGACGTTGTCGCTGGAAGAAATGCTTCTTCACCTGGAGCAGGCCCCCCTGGATGAATTCATGCACAACCAGGTGTTGCGACACCTTTCCGGCATGTCCATGGAAGAGCGCATTGTCTTTCTGGAAAAAACCGTAAATTCCAAAGATTCATTGCTTCTGGCCCTGTGTCATGAGGCGGGATTTGCGGAGCAAGCCGCACCCTCGCTAAAAAAACTATTTTTAAAAATCAAGCCCCTGGAATTGCTCTCCCAAACGCCGCTGATCATTCTCAAATCCAAAACTTCCAAAGACAGTGATCTGCATAGACCCTGGATCTCCCTGTTCCGAGAAAACATTCTGCGCCATATCCTATTGCCCAAGGACGCCCGTTTGCCCCAGCCCTTTGATCCGGTGCACTGGATCGGAAATTCTCCCGTCAAACGGATATTGCAGCCATTCACGCACGGCATGCCACCAAAATAAACCTTGGATTCACTCCCCTTCCCCACCCGGGCCAAACGGCACAAAAAGCCCTGGATATCCTGAAAACCCTGGGGATTCTTGAAGGCGAAGAAATGCGCCATGAATCCTCGCTCAGCCCGATTGCTCTGATTCGGAAATGGCACATGAATGTTTCTGTGGCAAGGGGAAGGCATCGATACAGTCTTTCCGGCATTCAAAACAGTTACGGCCGAGGGCTTTCCCTGGATGCCGCACGGGCATCCAATTTAATGGAAGTGCTGGAGCGGTATGCTTCTTTTGCAAGCTTTGAGGGGGACAGGATTTCGGATTATCAAATGGATTACGATCTTCAATATGATTCCTTCTCCGCCATGGGCAAAAAGGGCTTTTCAGCCCTGAATCCCAATCTTCTGTGTCTGGAAGTGCCGTACGGGGATGAAAAACTCACCTGGATGCAAGCCCAAACCCCCGTCCATGGAACCCTCCGACCCTTGTGGATTCCGGCACAACTGGTCTTTCTCTTCTGCAACCTGGATGAGCCAACCCTGTTTTCAGGCCTGGGCTCCACCGGGCTTGCATCGGGCAACACCATGGCCCAGGCCAAAGTTTCCTCCCTTCTGGAAATCATCGAGCGGGATGCCGAAGCTACCACGCCCTTTGACCTCTCCCAGTGCTTCAGGGCCGAAACCCGTGATCCGGAAATTGCGCCCCTGTTTGACCTGTACCGGCAATGCGGCATGGATGTGATCTTTCAGGATCTGACCGGCCGCTTCGGCATTCCCTGCTGCAAAGGTTTTGTCCAATGGAAGGATGGTGAGATTTCAAAAGGGGTCGGAGCCCATCTATCGGCAAAAAGAGCGCTTCTTTCCGCCTTGACCGAAACCCCCTATCCTTTTCCCAAAGGCCCCCCGTCCCTGGTCGGACCGGACAACCTGGTGAGGGTCCCCCTGGAAAAACTTCCGGACTATTCCACAGGTCAGCCCGAACAGGACCTCGCCATTCTGGAGGATGTGCTCTCTGAAAACAGCCTTCAACCCATCTATGTGAACCTCACCCGCCGGGACTCGGGCATTCCCGTGGTCCGGGCCATGGTTCCCGGCCTGGAAATCATGGCGGATTTTGATGAATTTTCAAGAGTCAGCCCGAGTCTTTTCCTTAATTACTTGAAATTGAATACATAAATAGCATGATACCAAGCAAACCCTAAAGATAAGCTTTACAATCCGGATAACTGCTGGTAAATCTATGCCATCAACCGGCGGCCTAAATTCAACAGATCATCACCCCTCATCCCGCCGCCATTCGATTCACTTTAATGCCAGAACAAACTGTTCTCATATCATAAACAATCCATTCAGGTCTTTCTATGAAACAACGTGCAATCAGGATTGTTTTGGTCCTTGCTTTATGGATGTTTTTCCCCATAGGCCTGGCCCATGCCTTTACAATCAACCCAGATACACCTGACCTGAAACTGACTTGGAACAACTCCTTGCGATACAATGGGGCCATGCGTATGCAGGCCCGTGATCCGATCATTGCCAACAATGCGCAATTTGACCAGGGGGATGCGCTCTTCGGCCGGTACCGCACCATCACCAACCGACTTGACTGGCTGAGTGAGTTCGATCTGGCCTATCGCAGGCAATACGGCTTGAGGGTTTCTGCCACTGGCTGGTATGACACCGCTTACGGCAGAAAAGGCCGCAGCAATCCGGAAGCCTTGGGAGCCGAAGCGGCGCCCGTAAGCTACACAGACAACAAGTTTACCTCCTACGTGAAACGCTATTACGCCGGCCCTTCTGCAGAACTGCTCGATGCTTTTGTATTCAGCATCTTTGAAGCCGGGAATACGGTCTGGAATGTGAAGGCGGGGCGACATGCCCTGGTCTGGGGGGAATCCCTGTTCGGCAGCACCCACGCAATTTCCTATTCCCAGGTGCCCGGCGACGGCATGAAAACCATCTCCAACCCCGGAGCATCACCCAAGGAAACGGCCCTGCCGGTCCATCAGCTATCCATGCTCGCTCAGATCAACCGGGAGGTTTCCCTGGTGGCATCCCTGGGATTCGAGTGGCGGCCCAATCGCATTCCCGAGGGAGGCACCTATTTCGGCGCCGATGGGGTGAATGAAGGACCCAACGTGCGACGTCTTCCACCCATGGAAGGGACATCCGGCGATTTTGGCCTGGGCCTGAAATGGAGCCCGACAGGATTGGACGGTACCCTTGGTTTCTATGCACGCCGTTTTGATGACAAAGGGGGATGGTTGGCCCAGGCTGCCACCGATGGTCAAACCCGGGCGGTTTATGCCCGGGATATTGAACTGATTGGCGTTAGCCTGGCCAAGAACATCCGCGGCGTTTCCGTGGGCGCTGAGCTGTCTCATCGCATGGATGGCCCCCTGACCAGCGATGCCGCTGCATCCGCCGGACCAGCTTGGGGTTACGAAGGAGCCCGGGGCGACACCTGGCACGGGTTGCTCAACGGGGTGGCAAGTCTATGCCCCCGCCCATTTTACGACTCCGCCAACCTGGCGGCGGAACTTGCCTGGTCAGGTATAGACCGGGTGACCCGGAACCGCCCGCTCTATCGTGCCAAAGGCACACTTGACACCTGAGATGACGACGCCTTGATGCGCGGGTGCGCGGACAAGAATTTTTTCAGCCTGGCCCTGGCTTTCACGCCCGCATGGCTTCAGGTATTCCCCGGAGTAGATGTGGAAATGCCTTTGTTCCTTTCCAGGAACCTGAAGGGTAATGCTTCTTCCAACGGCGGGGGCAGCGAGGGATTCACCATTTACAAGATCGGGCTTACGGCCAAGGCCCATGCTCGGCACCAGTTCGACCTGGCCTATACCGGCTATGACCAGAAAATGGAAGCCCTGGCCGGCACCACATTCGGTTCACGCGTTCTCGGAGCCCCTTATAAAGACAAGGGGTGGCTGGCATTCACCTATCAAATGACCTTATGAGAATCCGATTCGAGGAAACATCATGAACCATCGCATCCTAATGATCATATCCCTGATGGCAATGCTCAATACAGGCCATTTGCATGCCGGGGTCAGCGCAACCCAAGCGCTTGAGCTCGGCCCTTCCCTGACACCCGTTGGCGCTGAAAAAGCCGGAAATCCTGAAGGCACCATTCCAGCCTACACCGGCGGTCTGCCCCCGGAAACATCCCCCCCCGGTTTTCACCCCGAATCCGGCCGCTGGACCAATCCTTTCCCGGATGAAAAACCGCTGTATTCCGTCACCGGTCAAAATATGGCCAAGTATGACAATGCTATTAGCGAAACCTGCAAGGCCCTTTTAAAGCGGGATCCAACCTTCCGCATGGATGTCTATCCCAGCCACCGAAGTGCCGCTTATCCGGAGTGGGTGCTCAAGAACACGCTGAAGAACGCAACCCAGGCCCACCTGACCAAAAACGGATTGGCGCTTGAAGGAGCCTTTGGCGGCATCCCCTTTCCCCTTCCCGAAAACGGCAACGAAGTCATGTGGAATCACATGCTCGTCTATAACGGCTATCCTGCCGAATACCGCGGACGGAACTGGTATGTGGACAAAAACGGCAAAGCCGTCAACACCGGAGCATTGCAGGCCTCCCTGCAAAGCGGATATTATAACCCCGCATGGAATTCCGAGGAGCTGAAAAAGAACGGGAATGCCTTTTTTGAGGCGGCTTACCATTTCATCTTCCCTCCAACGGCCGCAGGAAATGCCGCCTATGCCATCGACACTCTTGATCCGGTGGAGCAGCCCCGCCGGGCCTGGAGCTATTCAGCGGCCACACGCAGGGTAAGGATTTCCCCGGATCTTACCCACGACACCCCCATCGCCTCCCAGGGGGGCGTGACCAATTACGATGAAGGGTATTTGTTTCTCGGCAAGCTGGATCTCTTTGACTTTAAGCTGATCGGCAAGCGGGAGATGCTGATTCCCTATAACAACTACCGCCTGGTGTTCGAGACCGGGTCTTCGCAAATATTGACCCCTAAACACCTCAACCCGGACGTTGTAAGATGGGAATTGCACCGGGTCTGGGTGGTGGAGGCCACCCGCAAACCGGATAAGCGGCACAGTCTAAATCGGCGGATATTCTATTTTGATGAAGACTGGAGCGGCGCCGGCATGAGCGACGCTTTCGGCCGTGGGGATCAACTCGTGAAAGGGATATTCCTCGCCGCAACCCCGCTTTATGACGCGCAAATGCCCCTGGCCAGATGCTACTGGGCTTATGACCTGTTAAGCAATATATACACCCTTATTCAGCATTTTGGTGATCCGGACATGGGGTATCAGCTCAAACCAGGGGGATTTCCGGAAATGACTTTCTCTCCGGATGCCCTTCCGAACCGGGGAAGGGAATAACCATGACCTGGAGCATCTCCCGATTGTGGGATCGATTGAGTTTGATGGTCCGTTTGCTGCTGGCGGTGGTTCTGAGCATGGCCATCGCACTGCTGGGTCTTGCGTATTATGACGCCCATAAAACGGTCATCAATATCCAGGGGGATCTGGCAGCCAGATCCCAACAGGATATGGAAATCCTTGAATACATGGTTGCGTCTGCCTTGGTCGCCGATGCATCCTCTTCCGATCCGCTTCCGGTGAGATTGAAGGCTGTGCTCCAGGATTTAAAGCATGGCCCGGAAGTGGTTCATGTGAGTTTCCGAGACACCTCGGATGCTGTGAGCGCCTGCTACGACACGCCCTTGGCTCTGGAATCGCCTTTATGGTTTTCCAGATGGTGCGGCTTGGAAGAAATAAGGGAAAACAGGGCCATGATGATTGACGGGGAGTATTACGGGGTACTGACTCAAATCATTTCACCCCATTACGCAATCAATCAGGTCTGGGAACGCTATGTAAAGCGGATGCAGATGCTTGTTCTGTGTTTCGTATTATTATGGCTCGTGATGACTTGGGTGTTGCGCCAGGGATTGCTGCCTTTGAAAGCTCTGGCCAAGGCCAATGAAGCCTTGGGCCTTGGCGATTTATCGACCCGCCTTGAAGTTCGAGGCAGCCCGGAATTTCGAAAATCGCTCTCGCATTTCAACCGGATGGCGGAAAAAATCGAAACCGCCCGCAATGAGCTGCGCGTCAGCGAGCAACGCTTTCGCGTCCTGATCGAGCAGGCGCCGGATGCCATTGTGGTGTATGATTTAGATGAGGAACGCTTTGTGGATGTGAATTCCAGTGCGGAAATCCTTTTCGGATGTTCCAGGGAAGAACTTCTGGGGAAAGGGCCGCAATGCTTCTACCCGGCGTCGGCACCAGGTGATCTAAATTTCAGCGAGACCTTCAGCAAGAATCTTAAGAAAACAGCGGCGGGAGAAAACCTTACTTTCGAACAATTCATTCGGACCGCCCATGACACTCATCTTCTTTGCGAAGTGCGCATGGTCATGTTGCCCGATGAGCGACGCAGGTTGATTCGCGCCAGCTTTATTGACATCACCCAACGCAGGCAAGCCGAGAAGAACATACAGATTCAGGCCCAGATCACGACCAATATGGCGGAAGGCGTCTACCTGGTCCGGCTTATCGACGGCCTCATTATCTACACCAATCCCAAGTTCGAGGAGATGTTTGGTTACGGTCCCGGAGAGATGCTCTGGAAACATGTTTCCATTGTCAATCAGCCCACGTCGAAAACGCCGGATGAAACGGCCGAGGAGATCATGACAGTCCTCAGGGAAGTAAAACAATGGAAAGGTGAAATCCGGAATGTTAAAAAGGACGGGACCGCCTTCTGGTCCCTTGCCAACGTATCGGTCTTCGAACATCCGGAAGAAGGACCCGTTCTGGTGTCCGTCCACACGGACATCACCGAGCGAAAACAGGCCGAGGAGGCGCTTCACGCGAGTGAGGAACGGCATCGAGCCGTTCTTGCCACAGCCATGGACGGCTTCTGGATGGTGGACCCACAAGGGCGGCTTCTGGAAGTCAATGAGACCTATTGCCGGATGAGCGGTTACAATGCCAACGAACTAATGGCTATGGGCATCCTGGATATCGAAGCTGTCGAAACCGAAAACGACATCGCCGCCCGGAGCCGGAAAACACAACTCCAAGGCCAGGATCGTTTTGAAACAAAGCACCGACGGAAGGACGGCACCATTTTTGACGTTGAGGTCAGCGTCCAGTTCCATCCCGCTGAAAACGGGTGGCTTGTGGCTTTTCTGCGCGACATCTCCGACCAAAAGCGCATGGAGGAGGATCGGGAGAAGCTGCAAGCCCAGTTGGTTCAGGCCCAGAAGATGGAGTCCGTGGGAGCCCTGGCCGGGGGTGTAGCCCATGATTACAACAACATGATGGGGGTGATTCTCGGTTATGCAGAATTGGCCCTGGAAAAGGTGGACCGGAGCCAGCCCTTATATGCTGATCTCCAGGAAATCCACCGGGCTGCCATACGTTCCACGGAGGTTACCCGGCAATTGCTTGCATTTGCCCGTAAGCAGACCATTGCCCCCAGGGTCATTGATTTAAACGAGGCCGTGGAAGGCATGTTAAAAATGCTCCGCCGCCTGATCGGTGAGGACATTGATCTCACCTGGCTGCCAGAATCAAGTCTGTGGCCTGTAAATATGGATCCCAGCCAGATTGATCAGATGTTAGCCAACCTCTGCATCAATGCCCGGGATGCCATCTCTGGCGTTGGAAGGATCACCATCGAAACGGGGACGGCTTCTTTCGATGAGATTTACTGTTCAGAAAATCCGGGGTTTGTCCCCGGAGAGTTTGTGCTGCTTTCCCTCAGCGACGATGGCTGCGGCATGGACAA
>VMSV01000061.1 GCA_013791935.1 Desulfobacteraceae bacterium
ACCCTGAAAACCTATGATCCGCACCTGGTGTTCAACCTGGTGGAGTCTCTGGACGGAAAAGACCAATTGATCCATCTTTTTCCGTCCCTGCTGGACGTAATGAATATTCCGTATACTGGTTCGTCCGCAACCGCCCTGTTTATGACTTCAAACAAAATTCTCGCCAAAAGGCAGATGGTTTCCATGGGCCTGAATACTCCCATCTTCTTTTCCCATGCCATGACCTCTCCCGAAGGGCAGGGAACCGAATCGACGGCTTGCGCAAAGGGAGTAAAATGGCTTTTCAAATCAGCCTGGGACCACGCGTCCGTCGGTCTTGATGAAGATGAACTTCTTGAGAACAAAACCTTGCCGGACATCCAGGCCCTGGTACGTAAAAAGGCCTTTGAAACCGGAAAGGAATGGTTTGCCGAGCAATATGTTGACGGCAGGGAATTTAATGTTTCCCTGCTGGCCGGACAAAACGGCCCGGTGGTTCTACCTCCTGCTGAAATCCTCTTCTCCAATTTTCCTGAGAATAAGCCCAAGATCGTTGGATACCGGGCAAAATGGGAGCCAGATTCTTTTGAGTATCAAAACACCACAAGAACATATGATTTTCCTGAAAAAGACCACACTCTGTTGGAAAATCTGAAAAAAGCCGCCTTGGCCTGCTGGAGCGGATTTGATCTTCAAGGATATGCCCGGGTAGATTTTCGAGTGGACCCAACCGGATGCCCCTATATCCTGGAAATCAATTCCAACCCCTGCCTTTCTCCTGATGCCGGGTTTGCAGCAGCCCTGAGCCGGGCCGGAATAGACTTCACAAAGGGGATTCAAGCGGTGGTGGCTCCTGTGGAAACCCGCAGGGCCATACCCTCCACCCCGAATCTTCCAACCCCCAACGCCTATTTTGAAAAATCGGTCGATCCGGCTCCATCGGCTGAAATAGAATTCCGGTATGAAGTGGAACCGGAAGATATTCAAAGCGTTGCACACATGACCCGGGAAACCGGATTTTTCAGGGAAGATGAAATCCGGATCGCCGTGGAGCTGGTGGAAGAACGGCTTGCCAAAGGCCCGGAGAGCGGATATTTTTTCGTCTTCGCCCTCGTGGACCAGAGGCTCGCGGGGTATACCTGCTTTGGACCTGTTCCCTGCACCCTCACCAGTTATGACCTTTACTGGATTGCCGTTTATCCGGAATTCCAGAACCGGGGAATCGGGAAACAGCTGTTGGAGGAAACGGAAAGATTGATTAAAAACAGTGGCGGCTTGAGGGTCTACATTGAAACCTCCCACAAGGACCAGTATGAATCCACCCGGTCATTTTATACCCGGTGCGGATACACCCTGAAATCCTTACTGGAAGATTTTTACAGCCCCGGGGATGCCAAGGCCACGTATTGCAAAGTTCTTTTATAAATTAACTGAAATGGCGAAAAATCGCCTGATGAATCAATGCGCCGATGAACCAGGCCCCGAAGCTTAATCCTAAGACCATAGGTAAAGAGACCTGTTTTTTGTAGCAGATAAATGCCGTGAGGAAGAAAAGCAGGGTGGGGAAAATCCCCCAGAATGCTCCCCGGGTAAATTCACGCATGATCTGCGGATGCCCCTGATTTTCAATGGCCACCCACACCAGAACCAATGCGCCGGTAAGGGGCATCACGGCAATCAGACCACCGATGGAAGGGAATTTCTTCCCCACACCCGTGGCAAAAAAAATAATGGACAGACTTAGAAGCGCTTTAATGAGAATTTGCATTTTTTGCTTTCTCTTTCAGTCTGGATAAAAGGATCTTTCCGCTGGGACTGGCCGGAAGATCCTCTAAAAAGAAGATTTTATCCGGTCGCTTGTAGGCGGTGAGATTGTCTTTAAGAAACTGTTTCAGGTCTTCTTCGGTCAAGCCCAGGTTTGGCATGGGTTTAACGAAGGCTACGATTTCCTCATCCCCCTCGATAATATTCCCAATCACTGCGGACATACTGACTCCGGGGTGGGCGTTAATCACGGCTTCCACTTCCGGGGGAAACACATTAAAGCCGGACCGGATGATTAGCTCCTTGGTCCGTCCAATGATGGTGAGATTGCCCTGATCATCCCGATGCACCACATCTCCGGTATTGATCCATCCCTGATCGTTCTTCACGGCCCCGGTCAATTCCGGCTCCCGGAAATACCCTTTCATAACATTGGGACCCCGCACCCAGAGTTCTCCTTCATCGGCCTTTGGCGAATCATCCGAATAATCGGACTTTAGAGCGCTTTCAATACCCGGAAGAATCGGGCCCACGGAACAATTTTCAAGGGGAGCATAGGGCCGGGTCTGACACAGGGTCGGCCCGGTTTCCGTCATGCCGTACCCGTTATTCAGGGATAAGGCAAAGGTCTTCTCCACCCTTCTTTTCACCGTAGGGTCCAAGGGAGACCCGCCAGCGTAGATAAATCTCAAGTTCGGGAACCCTGGTTTTTCTTCTTTCCC
>VMSV01000265.1 GCA_013791935.1 Desulfobacteraceae bacterium
TCCCCGGAATGCTTGAGCTTCTCGTAGTACAGGGATTCTTCCTGGATTTTGGACCGCTGGTAATGGGTTTCCATGGCCCCCAGCACTCCTCCTCTGGTTGTGATGCGGTCGAATTCGGCCAGCACGGCTTCTTCCACCAGGTTGGTTAACTCCTCGATAATGAATGATCCCTGGTTGGGATTCTGGTTCTTAGCCAGGCCCAGTTCGTGGTTGATGATCATCTGAATGGCCACGGCCCTTCGCACGGATTCTTCCGTGGGGGTGGTGATGGCTTCGTCATAGGCATTGGTGTGAAGGGAATTGCAGTTGTCGTAAATGGCGTAAAGGGCTTGAAGCGTGGTGCGAATATCGTTGAAATTGATTTCCTGGGCATGGAGGGACCGGCCTGAAGTTTGAATATGGTATTTCATTTTCTGGCTCCGCTCATCCCCTCCATACGCAAGCTTCATGGCCTTGGCCCAGATGAGCCGGGCCACCCGTCCGATGACGGAAAATTCCGGGTCGATGCCGTTGCTGAAAAAGAAACTCAAGTTGGGTGCAAAATCATTCACGGCCAGCCCGCGCGCAAGATAATACTCCACATAGGTAAAACCGTTGGCCAGGGTGAAGGCAAGCTGGGATATGGGGTTGGCCCCGGCTTCTGCGATGTGATAGCCGGAAATGGAAACTGAATAGAAATTTTTCACCCGGTTCTGAATAAAATACGTCTGAATGTCCCCCATCAGTTTCAATGAAAAATCGGTGGAAAAGAGGCAGGTGTTCTGGGCCTGGTCTTCTTTGAGGATATCCGCCTGAACAGTGCCCCTGACCCGGCTTATGGTTTCTGTCTTAATTTTCCGGTAAATTTCTTCAGGCAGGACTTCCTCCCCCGTCACCCCTAAAAGCATCAGGCCCAGTCCGTTGTGGCCTTCGGGCAGCTCCCCGCAGTAGGCTGGCTGCTCCTGGCCTTTTTTTCGGTAGATGTCATGGATGACCGTCTTGGTTTTCTCCTCCAGGCCCTGGTTTCGAATGTATTGTTCGCACTGCTGATCAATGGCCGTGTTCATGAAGTAGGCGGCCATGTGGGGGGCCGGTCCGTTGATGGTCATGGACACGGACGTGGAAGGATTGGATAGGTCAAAGCCGCTGTAAAGTTTTTTCAAATCATCCAGACAGGCGACGGAAACCCCGGAATTGCCGATTTTTCCAAAGATATCCGGCCGAATATCCGGATCGTGACCGTAAAGGGTTACGGAGTCAAAAGCTGTGGAAAGGCGAATGGCCTTCATACCCTTGGAGAGATAATGGAATCGGCGGTTGGTTCGCTCCGGCCCGCCTTCCCCGGCGAACATCCGGGTGGGGTCTTCATTTTCCCGCTTGAAGGGGAAAACGCCTGCGGCAAAGGGGAATTCTCCCGGCACATTTTCCTTCAAGCTCCATTTGACGATTTCCCCCCAGCTTTTATATCCGGGCAGACTCACCTTGGGGATTTGAAGATGGGAGAGGGATTCGGTATGGGTCTGAATTCGGATTTCCCGATTCCTCACCCTGAAGATGAATTCCGGGTCGGAATAGGCTTTTTTCTTCTCTTCCCAACCGTCCAGCACAGCCATCACCGATCTGTCGATATTTGCCGATTGCTTTTCAATAATTTCTTTCAGGGATTTTTTACCTGGTTCGTTTTCCATCATCTCCAGGCTAATTTTAAGAGCCTGGAGCTTGTGGCCCTCATGGGCCTGATTTTCGGCCCACTGGTTATACTTCCGAACCGTTTCTGAAATTTCGGACAGATACCGGGTGCGATGGGAAGGAATGATGGAGGTTTTTTCCGAAGGAAGGTCCTCTGCAGAATAGGTCACCGGGAAATCCGCTCCGGTTTTTTCCTTTACCAGGGCCATGAGCTTACCGAAAAAAACATCCACCCCGGGGTCGTTGAACCGGGAGGCGATGGTTCCGTAGACCGGCAGGGTTTCAGGGTCTTCTTCCCAGAGATCATGGTTGCGCTGGTATTGTTTTTTTACATCCCTCAGGGCGTCCATGGCCCCCTGCTTGTCGAATTTATTCAGGGCGATGATATCGGCAAAATCCAACATGTCGATTTTTTCAAGCTGGGTGGCTGCCCCGTAATCCGGGGTCATGACATAAGCCGATACATCACTGTGGCTTGTAATTTCCGTATCCGACTGGCCGATCCCGGAGGTCTCCAGAATGATGAGGTCAAATCCCGCAACTTTCATGATATTCAGGGCATCCTGGACGTACCTGGAAACGGAAAGATTGGATTGGCGGGTGGCCAGGGACCGCATGAAAATCCGGGGGCTGTGGATAGCGTTCATTCGTATGCGGTCCCCAAGAAGCGCCCCGCCGGTTTTACGTTTGGAAGGGTCGATGGAAATCACCGCAAGGGTTTTGTCAGGAAAATGGGCTATGAATCGCCGAATGACTTCATCTTCAAGGGTGGATTTTCCAGCCCCGCCGGTGCCGGTGATGCCGATGACCGGGGTTTTGGCCTCCTTGGCCAGGCCCCCTACTTGTGCAATGATTTCTTTTACGGATTCCGGATTATTTTCTACCGTGGAGATCCATCGAGAAAGGGTATTCACGTCCCTTTCTTTCACTTTATCAAAATTCAAGCTGGTTTCTCGCCCGGTCGGGAAATCACAACCCGCCACCAGATCATTGATCATGCCCTGGAGACCCATTTCCCGGCCGTCATCCGGGGAGTAAATCCGGGTGATGCCATAGGCATGGAGCTCTTCGATTTCCGCAGGAAGAATGACGCCACCGCCTCCGCCGAAAATTTTAATATGACCACAATCGCGGGTCTTCAGCAGATCCTTCATGTATTTAAAGAATTCAAGATGGCCCCCCTGGTAGGAGGTGACTGCAATCCCCTGGACATCCTCCTGGACGGCGCAGGCCACGATTTCCGCAACCGACCGGTTGTGCCCCAGGTGAATGACTTCCACACCCGTGGACTGGATGATTCGCCGCATGATGTTGATGGCGGCATCATGGCCGTCGAACAGGGAGGTTGCGGTGAGAATGCGAATGGTGTTTTTTGGCTGGTAGCGGATGGTATTTTTCATAAAGGCAACTTCCTATTTTTCTATCCCTGTGCGGGCCTGAACCCCTTGGGTATAATAATGCTTGATTTCTTTCATTTCCGTCACCAGGTCCGCCTTCTCAATGACTTCAGGACGGGCGTACCGGCCGGTGATGACCAGTTCAAGGGTTTTGGGTTTAATGTCCATCAGTTCAACCAAGTCTTCAGCTTTCAGAAGACCGAAATGCACGGCAACATTCGCCTCATCCAGAATCACCAGGCCGTACTCGCCGGACAAAACCGCTTCCCTGGATTCCGCAAATCCCAGCTTTGAAAGTCTGAAATCTTCATCACTGGGGGTGCCGTTCACAAAACATTCTGCGCCGTACTGTTTGAGTGTGATCAGATCCGAATACCTTTGAATGGAAGAAAGCTCACTATAGGTCATCCCTTTTAAAAACTGGGCGATGAACACTTTCAACCCCGCGCCAACGGCCCTTAATGCAAGGCCCAAGGCCGCCGTTGTTTTTCCCTTGCCGTTTCCTGTATATACCTGAACATAACCTTTCATGGGGGCTCCCTTCTGCTCAAAAGTCAAAAAAATATGCTGAGTTTGAGATTACGATAATAACGGCCTTCGGGTCAATCCTTTCCGAGTTATTTTTCCATCTTGAGAAGGAGATCACAACCGTGATACAAAGGAAGACATGAATACTTCGGCTCCGTTTCTCAAGAGTGGGAGAAAGATCTTGGTTTACCCAAAAGGAGGTTTATGAAAGCTGCAAACAATCCGGACCAGCTGAACAATATTCTCAATGCCATGGAGGATGGGATTTACATCGTACGTCATGACTATACGGTTGAATTCATGAATCGGGCCATGATCGAAAAATTTGGGGATGGAACCGGGAAAAAATGCTTTGAAGTGATCAACAACGGGGTATCCATTTGCCCGTGGTGCCGGGCCAAAGAGGTGTTTCAGGATGGTGAAACCCTTCATTCCGAGGTGTATCTTTCCGGTGTGGACCGAACGTATCAGAGGATCGAGCTTCCCATTCGAAATGTGGACGGCACGGTTTCCAAGCTCAATATCTTTCATGACATTACCAACCGAAAAGAACAGGAAGAACGGCTTCGGGCCTCGGAAGACGATTACCGGCGTCTTTTTGAACATGTGGGGGTGGGCGTCTATATCACCAGCAAGGACGGAAAAATATTAAATGCCAACAAGGCGTTGCTGGACATGCTGGCGTATACCGACAAGGCTGAATTCCTTAAGATCACTCTCCAGACCGACCTTTATGTTCGCCCGGACGACCGTTCCAAATTCCAGGAAATGATAGAACGCGACCGTTCGGTCATTGATTATGAGGTGGAATGGAAACGCAAAGACGGGGCCACCATCCCTGTGCTATTAACCGCCCATGTCCGCTATGACGTCCAGGGCAATGTATTGGGATATGAGGGGATCTGTTCTGATCTTTCCCAGCGAAAACAGATGGAGCGGAACCTCAAGGAAGCCCACGACTTCTATAACAACATCCTTCAGAGTTCTCCCAATGCCATTTACGCAACAGATATCAAGGGAAACATCATCCTGTGGAACCGGGTTGCCGAAGAAGTCTTGGGACTTACGGTTCAGGAGGTGATGGGTCGAATGACCATCAACCAGATCTTTCAGGACGGGATTGCCGAAAAGATCATGGAGATGACAAGAAGTCCTGAATATGGCGGCACCGGGAAGCTGCGATCCTTTCCTCTGGTTTATGAGCGAAAGGATGGAAGATTGGTTGAGGGGAACTTGTCTTCAGCCATTATTTATGACGACCAAGGCCATGAATCGGCCTTGGTGGGGATCTTCGTGGATCTTAAGGATCGCCTGGATATGGAGCGGCAGTTGCGCCAGACCCAGGAACAGCTTTTACAGTCCGAAAAACTGGCCGCCATGGGCCGACTCACCTCCCAGATCGCCCATGAACTGAACAATCCTCTGTACGGCATCATGAACGCCCTGGAGCTTATGAAAACCGAGATTCCACCGGAAAATCGTCGCCGCAAGGTGCTGGATATGGCCCTGTCCGAAATCGTCCGGTTGGCGGAAATGCTGAGGAAAATGCTGACCTTTTCCAAGCCCGATCAGGAAAAGAAGCAGCCCGTAAATATCAACAGTCTCCTGGAAGGCATCACGATGTTGCACAAGAAGCAGCTTCAGGAATACGACATCAAACTAAAGGAAGATATAGAGGAGGATCTGCCGCCGGTTTATGCCTCGGCCAACCAGCTTCGCCAGGTTTTTTTAAATCTCATCGCCAATGCCAGGGATGCCATGCCCCAGGGTGGTCTGTTGACCGTGGAAACCCGTGCTGCGGGGGACAAGGTAACCATCCATGTCAGGGACAACGGAACCGGAATCAAACCGGAAAACCTCCAAAGAATTTTTGACACCTTCTATACCACCAAAGATAGTGTCAAAGGGGTGGGCCTCGGGCTGTCGGTTTGCTATGGTTTCATCAAGGATCACGGCGGTGACATCAAGGTTCAAAGCCAGTGGGGTGAAGGCACCACCATTTCCGTGATCCTTCCGGCCTATAAATCCGGCTAAAAATTTTCGTATGTCGGATCCAAGTTCTTGTGTGATAATAAATTTATCGCCAGACTTTACTGAAGTTTTAAACTGCTCAATGGTTATTTTATTGAACTTTTCATCAATAAAAGTTGTTTCATCTGTAATCTTTAGTTCCGCAGGTTTCCCATGAACTTTCTCCATTCATTTGTCCTTGGTGAGTTCCTATGTCAGGCGCAGGGCGATTAAAAAACGAATTAAGGTGCGGGCAGGGGAAAAGGAATTGCAGATACCCATGGGTTACAAGAACCTTCGAATTTATACCTGAATCTTGCATGACTTGTTCTGTTATTAAAGGTCTAATTGGGTAGAAATGGCTTTGCTGACCCCTTCCATTTCAGTAGCAGAAATAGTGCCTGCTGTATTGATAAGGCGGTTTTTACTTACAGTTGTAACCTGATCAGCCATCGCCTTCGACTTCATACCATGGAAGGTTACATAGGCCTCACTTGGGTAAAGCTTATCAATATTACTAGTGATAGGCACAACCTGGACTCTGTTCAGATAATAATTGGCAGCATCATTGCTGACTATGATGGCAGGCCTTTGTTTGCGAATTTCACCACCAATAGAAGGTTCGAAATTAACCCACCAAACATCACCCCTTTTCATCATTTATGTCTCCAATAGTTCCTTCAGCCCATTCCGTGGCTTCGGATTCTCTAATTTGGTCCGCCGCCATCTCTTTATAAGCAGCGTACATATCTTTTTTCAGAACATGTGGACGAACTAACTCTTCAATAAAACGGCTAATTTTACCTGGACCAATAATCGAACGCAATCCGTTGTAAACTTCTTCATTTATGGTAACAGTTAGTTTTTTTTGCATTATAATCACCTCCCGTTTGAGATTGTACGTATAATGGCACGTGTAGCTCATGCTGTCAAGAATACGACAACCTATTGGGCAAACGAATAGAATTTTATCCATTGTCCCGCAAAAAAAAGTCGGGACGGCTTGAACGGTTTGTTCACCCGCCGGGCTTGATTACCCTGGCAATTCTTAACAACCGCAGAAAGCATACGGAAAGGGCTGATCAAAAGCGCCCCGTAATGCCGGGTCCCTCTTCAAAATGATGTTATACTTGCATTACATCTAAACCCATTCGATTTTCTCAATAGTCACTTCAGATTGAACATTTCCTGTGTTTGGTACGCCCTCAGGTTCAATTAGGATTGCTTTATAACCGTTCTCAGAGAAAGGCTTATGCTCAACTCCTTTTGGGATGACAATCATTTCACCAGCATTGATTTTCTCCACTTTATTCCGGAAATTCATGACAAGTGTACCTTCAATGATGATAAAGGTCTCATCGGTGTCAGGATGGCTATGCCAGACAAAATCGCCTTTGAATTTAACGATTTTGAACTCATAGTTATTCATCTTGGCAATCAAGCCAACCGAATAGTCGCCAACTGGCAGTTTCCCAAACTTTTCAGAAAGATTGATTTTTTCAGGATTCATTTTTTAGCCTCCAATATTACCCCAAGCTCTCCGGCGCGGCTTCGCCGCGACGGGAGAAGCGTGATGTTATGTTTTCTTTCTCTTCATTTTTGCCAATAGGTCTGGATTTCTATCAAACACACCTGATACATCTTCAACAGCGCCAGAGCATTTAGGGCAAAGGTCTGATTTTATTCTTTGAGGCTCAAATATTTCCAGGCATGTAAGACATATTTTTTCCTTAGGCTTATCATCAGCTTTAGTAACACATCGGACAAGAAAATATAGACCGAATCCAATCGCTGAAATTATTGTGAGAATAAACACACTTCGAGAAACAGGAAAGCCATATTTCGCGGATGATTCAGCTCCCGGTGCTATTTGCATCATTCCCCAATCTTGCATTAAAAAAATCGCCATTATCAAAATTGAAAAACTTAAGTACACCGGGGGTTTTTTGAGAATTCTCATTAATGGTGGAATGATACTATCGTATTTAATCGCAACTATGATCAAACAAAGAAATGAAATGAAAATGATTGATAATATTGTTACCATAGCTGCTCTTAATTTTAAACAATCGGGGGGTAGGACTGCCAGCTACCCGACAGCCCCCCACAAAACCCTGCGTGCGGTTTTCCCGCACAAGGCTCTTCAGTATGGTTCGCTTCTTACAAGAATATTAATAATACCCTCTATGCTATTCCCCGCAGTGAGGTTTTGCATATGTTTCCTTTGCGGGCTGAACAATACCGTCATCACCCCATGTATGGGAGCAATAGAAACGTCTTGTTTTATTGGCGTCCGCTGGTTCTTGTGCATGGAAATTACTGCAAACAACATAAAGGCCGATATTAAGGTGCAGATTTACTGAAATTGTTTCTGTCTGGGTTGGCAGAACAACTGAGATGAACCTGCTGCCGCCAGTTTGCCGTCCGGCGTCCAAACTGTTCCCTCCGAGCCGATAAGTCCGTCTTCTGCAATATCCGCACGCATTTCACTGAACAGCCAGTCATGGGCGGTGGTGTCCGCATGGAACCGCACATATAAATCCAGATTGGGGGCAATCCAGGGGGATGCACCGGCTGTGGGATGGGGGCCGTAAGTAGCCAGCCAGGAAAAGGTATCAATCAGCACCAGGCACCGTGCGGCATCCACCAGGGGGTCCAGACTGCGGGATTTGGGCCTGAAGCGGAACCAGTTCCGCTCAACCGGTTCTGAAGGTATCCGATCCTCATAGGGAATCCATCCCACCGGCCGCTGTTCCATGTTGATGAAAAAGCCCTTGTCTCCACTTTGGCCCTGGGTCAGCGTGTTCCTATTTTTAAGCTTTTCGGGCCCGGGAACATCCGGCATGCGGGTATGGTCGTGAACCATGCCATCCCCTTGTCCCACCATCCACACCTGCGCAGATAGGATCAGGCGCTCTTCCTGAGACATAACCACCTGGAGCGCCTCCGTCCGTTTCCCTCCCCGGACACTTTTCACGCAAATGTCCACAGGTTCAAATTGGGCCATGGAGATATACTGCACCGCGATGCTGGCCGGGCGATTAAATCGACTGGTCATCCCTGCTGCCCGCAATGCCAATGAGGAAACATATCCGCCGGCCGGCCCCCAAAGCCGCCACTCTTTATGAACTTGAGCCTGAAAAGCACCTTCATCGATTCTTTCAACCGCTGTAGCTTCTTCAAAATCGTTCATTAACAATCCTCAGGGTATTTTTTGTTTATATTATTACCTGAACCTTGCACGCGTCTAAAAGTTTCATCTGCAAAGTTTGACTTCAATCCCCTCTGGCCGCAATTTTCGCTCATAAAATTCCGAAGTCCTTTTTTCAGATTATTATTCTTTGCTACGGGAGTAAGTAATTTTCATTGTGCCGCCGCTGCAAGAGCCAACAATCTTTTGATCTGTAACTTGATCTGCCGGTAAAATCTCAAGCGTATATCCTATTACACCCTTGGCTTTTAGCTTTGCATCAATTTCTGCCTTTAACTCATCACACGATTTGATTTCTGCAAAAGCTGGTGGGTTGAAGAATACGATATGTTACTTTGGTCAGACCCCGGAGCATTTGTAAGAGATTGACCCCGATCCATTCTATCTAAAGACGATCTTTCCAGTAATCAGGGTCTCGATGCAGGTGCATCACCGGAACCACGAAGATGAAATCTCCGGCCCGGGAATAGATTATGCCATATGGGAAACGACGGGTCTGGCATCGACGTATGTCGTCATCCAGAATCGTCCAGGCGTTTGGAAAACTCAGGATATTCTCTATCGTGGAGTGAACTTCGATGGCGAAATCGTAACCAAGACCAGACTCACAGCCTTCGTAATAGTCTATGGCATCAAGAAATTCCACTTCAGCTGCAGGATGAAAACCATACTTCATCTGTTTAACCGTTTGAGAGCTCTGTCAAATACCAGGTCACCAGGAACAACCTTCACTTTTCCAGAACGAAGTTCCTGAAGCCGTCTCTTTGCAACTTCCGTCCACTTGTCATCTATAGCCGGGTTTGGCATGTTCAGGCTTTTCAGGAGCGAGTCGGCTATGAGCACCCGCTGCTCAATAGGAAGGGACAGTGCCTCTTCTATAATCTTTTTGGCTGTCATCTTTATCTAACCTCATATCTTGGCGTTTTTTAAGCTCATATTTTTCCACGTTTGAGCTTAAAATATCATGTAATCTAAATTAAACAAACCAAATTTTAGGCCAAACCATCAAATATTCAAGTTCTTATATTCCGGCAACCTTGTGGGATATGACGTCATGCCCATGATCCTTATACTTCCGTGCTCCGGGGTGGGACCAAGGTGGGCTGGCGTGGGCTGGGGTCGGACCAAATCAACCTGCTGATATTATGCTTTATGCTTTCCAAAACCATAGGTTTTCACCGTCAATATTGTTCTTTTCAGCATCAAAAACAGCATAATAGGATGTCTGGGTTTCATGAAGTTCAAATTGCCCTTGCCACTAAGATTTTCTATATCCTCCATTTTCGTGCCAAAAACAAGGCTATTGCCCTTAAATAGGGCTATATTTAAAAAGGATCTTCATTTTTTTCAATGTATTATCTTGGTCCGACCCCAATGCCGTGAGGACCCCAATGCCGTGAGGGAGGGAGTAGCCGTGAGGTCACTCTGTAGCCCGATAGTCCAATTATCACCAATTCAATTCTTGTTTTGAATTACAAGTGATTGCTCGTAAAAATCATATTCTGGTTTTATTTTTTTAGCAAAATATGCAGCTTCCAATATAAATACAACTTCTCGAATGCGCTGGTAATGCAGAAAAGATTCAATATTTCTTTTGGAATATACAGCAAGCGCAAGTACACTGACCGGCAATACCAAACTTCCGATATATGGGATTGGCCAAGACGATTTTGATACATACATGTGGGCGACTATGCATAAGACCCCAATAATACACCCAATAATTGACGCGGAAATCAATGATTTAGATGCGTACCAAATAGACGACATAAGCCGCACGTGAGCCTCATTACGTTGAATTCTGAGAAATTGATACGGAAACAAAAACTCTAAGCGAACTTTTATTACGTTAATGAAGTGTTTTGTTCTTTTTGAATACGACTTGGGATTGTTTCCTTCCCACGGAACAATGTCCGCTAAATGCTTCATGCCTCTATCATTTAAATATTCGTGAAGATAACGATACGGAAACTCGAGGTTATGTTCGTCCGCAGGAATTTTTGGCTTTTTAGTTTTATTATATTCTATTTCTGCTTCACACATTCTGACCGGGCCTTCTTCTTTAAATATTTCAGCTTTATTTACTTTCTTGAAGCTTTGCTGATCTGGTATTTTTGGGTCTTGGCGAAAAAACATGTGGCCGAAAACATATGAAAATATGGCGAGTAACAAGATGGTCCCCACGCTCGGGGATAAAACAATAGTTAATAGGTATTCACTATTAATGGGTAACTTTGGTTGCATACCTTCAATTATTCGAAGAACGTTAACTGTCGGAACAATTATTGCCGGTATCAAAGCGAATATAAAGACTACGCCTGGAACTAATATGCCTAAAAACTCAACAATGGGGAGAACAAAATCTCTAAGTGAGCCCTGCAGGTCAACAACTGACTTTGATCCATTGGGGCTCAATTTCTCGCCGTTTTCGACCGGGTTGCTTATTTCTTCCTTGCTTGTTTTGACCTGTTTCATTATCGCAATTTCCTTGTTGAGGTTTGCCCTACGACCAAACTCAGCGGTGCGGCTTTTTGCGTTCGCTGAAGTGCCATGTTGTGCGTATTATAGTGTTATATCGGTATTATACATATTTTCGAAAACAAAGATTACCAGCTTGACATCACCACTGAATGTAATTACAATAGCTACAAATTGAAACCAATAAAATCTTAAGGAGCAAAATCCATGGAAAATCAAATACGAACAAGGGATGTTAAACTGGTTCCCATTGGAAATTCCAAAGGAGTTCGCATACCCAAGGCGCTCCTTCAAAAATATGGCCTAAAAAATTCCCTTTTAATAGAAGAAACAGATAAAGGACTGCTTCTTCGTAATAAAGAAGAAAGCAAGCTTTCTTGGGAAGATACCTATAAAACCATGGCTAATGAAAAGGAAAATTGGGACGATTTTAATACAACGCTTCTTGATGGCTTGGAGGATGAGGGCTTTGAATATTAAAAGGTACGAAATATATTTTGCTGATCTCAACCCCACCATAGGGAGCGAAATAAAAAAAGTGCGCCCCGTCGTCATAATTAGCCAAGATGAAATGAATAATTATTTAGACACAGTCGTTGTCTGTCCATTAACCTCTAAACTGCATCCACTATGGAGAACTCGGATACAGATAAAATGCACGAACAAAAATGCTGAAATTGCTGTTGACCAAATTCGCACCATAAGCAAGCAAAGGTTGAAAAATAAACTTGATAAGTTATCCGATATCAAAGCCGCCCAATTACGCAAGCTAATAACTGATATGTATGGCGAATAATCATTTTTTCAGAAAGCTTACTTACATCGACTATTTTGCGTTAAATCCCACCGCAAAAAAAAGCAAATAGCCTGCGGCCTGGGGTCTGACCAAACTATCAGATTGTTTTTTCTATAAAATCATTCCAGGCAACCCCATTTTTTGGCTTTAAACTTTCATTTTCCAATTTTAGCCTCCAATATAACCACCATCACAGGTGAGCAGGGTTTGCGGATTGCGCAAATGAGAGTTCAACATCAAAATTGGCCAAAACCAAGGCGGCCCGCCCCTGCGAATCCTTGTGAATGGTGATGTTAGAGCAATTTTTTATTGACCTTTTCCAAACAAGCACTTATATTCTTACATAAATCTTACTTATGTTTTGGAGGATGTAATGCAAACAACCAAATTATCAAGCAAAGGACAAGTTATTATACCGAAAATATTAAGATCTAGATATAATTGGAATGCCGGTCAAAAGTTGTCGGTAATTGATACGGGTGACGGCATTCTATTAAAGGCTTCTTGTTCTTTCAAAAATACCCAACTCGAACAAGTGGCTGGAATTTTGCAATATTCAGGAAAACCAGTTTCAATTGATGAAATGGAAGAGGCGATAAAAAAAGGCGCCCTGGAGCATAAATAATGATTTCAGTAGACACCAACATTATTGTCCGCTTGCTAACTGGTGATGATAAACCACAATTTAAAAGAGCTAAAGCACTATTCGAAAATGAAAATATTATTATTACAACATCCGTAATTCTAGAATGTGAGTGGGTTCTCCGATATGCATATCACTTCAAACAATCCGAAATCATAATCGCTTTTCAATCGTTATTTGGACTATCAAATGTCCAATTGAACGATCCAGTTGTAATTGCCGATGCCATTGAATGGCAACAGAATGGAATGGATTTTGCCGATGCCATTCATTTAGCGCAATCAAAGGACGCCGAAGCTTTTGTAACATTTGATAAAAAATTCATAAAATCGGCTTTAAAAAATACTTCCGTTACAGTCCGAGAGCCCTAACCCTCAGGGGTCGCGAGGAACGAGCGATCCAGTGAAGTAGCGTGGGACCTTTTCGCGGTGGAAGATCAATTGTGCAGGACTCGTCCTTCAGGGTCGTGTTATAGAAGAATTTAAAGGCCGAAGCCGCGACATTGCGGGTATTGAAGGAAAGCTTGCGCTCGTTTTTAAGGTAGAGCAGATAATCCTCCACCTCCTTTTGACTGATCTTGTCCGGCTGTCTTTTGTAGTAATTCGCCAGACCGGCAACGGCATGGGTGTAAGCCTGCTTGGTTTTGGGGGCGAAATTCCTCAGATCCATTTCTCTCATCATTCTTTTACGCAGTTCAGACATGGTAATCCTCCTTTTGGTTTTAAATGCTTGGATTAATATGGTTTTAAACAAACGGAGGTATTGTGGGGAAACGGCCTGAAAAAAGAAAGAAAAAACGCAGGGATTCTAAAGATATTATCAGAGGATTTTTGGGCTTAGGGGGTTGCTTTTACTACCGCGGAGCGGTTTAGTTCAACGCAATGCTGTGGGGCCGGGAAGCGCAACCCCACAAGCCGGTTTAAAGTGCCTCAAATTTCTTGACAGCAGAGGCCGCGAAAAAAGCCGCGGCCCTTCCCGGTCGCACACCAGCTACTTGTTATGGCTTCTCACTTGTACATTGCGTGCCATAAGGAGTCCGGTCAGTAATGGAATGCCCCCCGGGGTTGAGCCTGCGTAGTTCATCCGCCTTACTCCGGAAGACAGTTGATTCTGTTACCTTACCTTCATTTTGCAGGGCACTTGCATATTCATCCAGGATATCGGCAAAGCCTGAAGGCGCTTTTTCGGGTGCCCCGGCCTTTTCCATCGCCTGTATTGCAATCTTGTAGTAACCCACAGCTTTATCATACTGCTTTTGATCATATTTTAAGCGCGATAATTCGGTTAATGACATAAATTCCGGGCCGCTGGTTTTGAAATCAAGTTCGTATGCTTTCAGTAAATAGTTCTCTGCTTCATCCCAGAAGCACTGAACTCCGAGAGCTCTACCATACTCGTAATTGATTACCGCAAGTTGTTGAGCGGATGCTCCTGCCAATTGTGCATTTACCAGCGCTTGAGCCCATTGCTTTCTTGCGGTTGTCCAATCTCCAGCTTTGCCAGCTTCATTCGCAGAGGTGGCGTGGTGTTCAGCATTTGTCGTATTAATAGCACTGGCGCAACCAGTCACAACAAACGCTAAAAGAACAACCACTGCATCCTTGAATAGATTCATGTTTCCTCCACATGCTACCGAGCCATAACGTTGGTTTCAGTGCGTAGCCGTAGGCTATCCACTGAAAACCTATGGTTGGCATTTGAAATTCATATTCGCGAAATAAAATGTACCTATCTAAATTGTTACGATAAAAATTAACCAAGCATAACCTATACAAAAACAAAATAGGCTACTAAGGCCTAAGGCTATATTTCTTGTATACATGATTTTAGTATATGGATGTGTATTGTGCTGATATGTTTCATACCCCATAGTTAATAATAACATAACAAGGAGACCAAAAAATATACTCGCGGTCAAAAGAACCAAAGGAGAAGCAAAAGCTGACGGTAAGTACCCTGATTTTCGAAATGACGATGAGCCAATAAGCAATATTATAGATCCAGATGCCAAACCAAGTACATATTTCAATATGTCAATATAGATTTGAAGTAGCTTCTCAAATGACCCTGGCTTTCCTGGGGCATCGAAGGTAAAAGGACCATCTTCCGATCTTTTACTCAACCAAACCAATAGCCATATAAATAAAAATGACGCTATTGCCACTAAAATCCCGCAAAAGCCATTAAATGTGTTCCACATTACTTTTTCCTCTGCATAATATCGCACCTCATAATGCACTAATATGGGATGCCAACGACGAAGTGAGCCGGAGCGGCGCCTGGCGCCGCGATCGGCTCTACTGATTTGTTGGCATTTTTATTTTCATTCTAAATACTCAGTGGCATATGGATACTTTGCCATTGCTGTTTTGTGACGCGCAAAACCAAGGTTCTTATAAAACTGCTCATTACCAAAGGTTGAAGTGAGATGAATACAAAGATGCTCATTGCCTTTCAAAATTTCAGTAATAATGCCTTTTCCAATTCCTTGTTTCTGAAATGAAGGCAATACGCCAACATCAAAAATACTGCCGTAACAGATACCGTCAGTGAGCATGCGGCCTGCGCCTATTAATTTATCTTTGCTCCATGCGGTTACAACCTTATGGCTTGCTTGAAACGCCTCACGGATAATGTTGCTTTCTTTCTTTTTGCCGTGATTTGCGACCAAGCCCACCTCTCCATACAATTCCGTAAGCATGTTCCAGTCTATGGAAGAAGTACCTGTCTTATATTCAATCATATGCAATATTCTTCATGCCAACGTTCATGCTTACGGGTTGGGGTGGAGCGGCAGCGTAACCCCAATCCGGTATAGTATGTGGTTATTTGATTTTTAGTTCCTTTTTCCTCAATGAGACCATCTCTGAGACAGGTTCCCAGTCAAGAGATTTATAGAAGGATTCTGCATCATTCCAAATATCTGCAAACAATAAGTGACACCCACGATTGCTCAATTCGTTTTGTACAGCCATAACAAGCTGACGGCCAATACCTTTTCGTCTGAATTTTGATGAAACAATAAGCTCGCTGAGGTATCCTCGAAAACCGACATCATGACCACTTATAAAACCATGAATGCCTTGGTTGTCTTCCCATATGAAGGATAGACCATCAGAGGACTTAAGAGCCCTTTCTATAACATTATCAGACCATACTTCTTGCCACATACCGGGTTCCGATTTAATAAGAGATGTAATCGCAGGAATATCTTGTACTATGGCTTGCCTGATCATTTTTCTTCTCTTTCAAGACAAATAACGTTTGAACTGTGCCGACCGGCTTTTCGGGTCGGCACAAGTGATTCGTTATGCTCTGCTATATCCTTTGAATCCTATCGTGCAAGATATTTGCAACCTCTTCAATTGACTTTTCGGTAGTATCAACTTTCTCAGTTTCTGTTCGTTCGCATTGATAAAGAGACTCAACACACATCGGAATTTTGCTTTTCTCCCTTTCACCTTCGAGCCTATTAAGAAATACATCAGGGGCGCATGTCAATGTAAACTTATAAAGCTGAAAGTCAGATGTTAATAATTTATCTAGGATGATATTAAACACTTCATCACTACGAAAAATCCATGAGTAGAGTATATATTCATATTCAGAACAATTTAGAAAATTGTTTAGTAAAAAAGTCATATTGTTTTCGGCCATTCTCTTGGTCTCTTCTGTAACAGTCCAAGGGTTGGACATCCAGCACCAGTCGCCATCAAGCCAGACACTTCTTTGGAGAAGCTGCTGAAGCTTTTTGCAGGTTGTCGTTTTCCCAACACCAGGAGCCCCATTAACTATTATGAGTTTTTTTTGCATATAAATTTCTCGAAGCATAACGTTGGTTTCAGTGCGTAGCCGTAGGCTATCCAATGAAAACCGATGGTTATGAAAGATTTGTCTCAATGTGCTGTTGATATTTTTTCTCCGTTGATTTCCAAACAAATAGCCCCCAAATATATCCTCCAATAGGGAATAAAATAATAGCGACTAAAGGCCTTATCCAAATTGGTTTTTGAGGTTGTATAATTTGCATCAAAATTGACCAAAAAATTGAAATGGTTATCCCCCACTGTAAAACACCTTTACGCCATATAAAAGAAGATCTGCCATCACTTCTAATCTTTTCCCATTTTCTAAAATGCTTTTCTTTCATAATCTCTCCACAATGGAATCTTGGGCTTAGTTCATAACCCGAACTGTGCGGTGCGTCTTTTGCATCCGCACCAGTGACAGGTTGTGTGCCGGGCACGGCACATGTTCTTAAGGGTGAACGTAATTTGGCCTGATTTAGCATAAATTAGGTAGATTATGCAAGTCCCAAACCCAGCCGAA
>VMSV01000102.1 GCA_013791935.1 Desulfobacteraceae bacterium
ATTGCCTGGGGGTCCACCTTCGGCGCAGCTCTTGAAGCCCTAACCCAGGAACCGGAAAAAGGAAAACGTATCGGCGCGCCTAAAATCACCTCTATTTTTCCCTTTCACGAAGAGGTCATTTCAGCGTTTATGACAAAATGCCGGGAGGTGCTGATTCCCGAACTGAATTTTGAAGGCCAATTGGCAAATCTCATCGGCCATCTCCATGGAAAAAAAGGTGAAACGGCTTAATCAGGTAACCGGAACTCCCTTGACGCCTTGGGATATCGGGGAAGCCATCCATTCAATCCTTAAAGTATTAGATTAATATTTTTCCAGGATAAGGAGAGTGTGTGAAAACATCCGGCTCGATCATTGCTGAAAAAATAAGGAAAACAGGGAAATCCGGAGAGCTTTCCATTCGTTCGGAAAACCTCCCCACTTGGTGTCCGGGGTGCGGATATTTCGGCATTCACCAGGGCATGAACCAGGCCATTCAAACCCTGAAGATCCCCCATCATGAAATCGTCATGGTTTCAGGCATCGGGTGCGCGGGCCGGTATCCTTTTTTTGTCAACACCTACGGGTTTCACTCGGCCCACGGTCGAACCCTTCCTGTGGCCACAGGCATAAAAATGGCCAATCCAAAACTCACGGTTTTTGCCGTGGGTGGAGACGGAGACGGATTGGGCATAGGCGGGGGCCACCTTCCCCATATGGCCCGAAAAGATATCAATGTGAATTATATCCTCTTTGATAATTCCATCTACGGATTAACCAAGGGCCAACCCTCTCCGACCTCGATGGTTGGATTCAAGACCAAGGCCTCTCCCTATGGAAACGAACCTGCGCCTTTGAATGGTACCCTCATGGCCCTTGCCTATGGGGCCTCTTTTGTAGCCCGGCTTTTTGCAGGAGACGCCAAAGGAATTGCGGCGGTGCTGGAGCAGGCCATTCAACACCCGGGGTTTTCTTTTCTCCACATTTATTCCTCATGTGTTACCTTTGACAAACAGTATAAGACTTGGGATTTTCTTAATAAAAATGTCCACCCCACGGCCGATGGCTATGATACCTCAAATCATAAAGACGCCATCAACGGGGTGCTGGAAGACGATTACACCACCGGAATCATTTACTGGAAGAAGAATGCTTAAAAACAGAAGGATTGCGAAAAACCGATTCTTCACAACCAAGGAGGACAAGCATGAACGCTGGGGACATTAAATTCGGGGAATGGATCGAAAAAGGCTTTAATTTGTATAAGGAAAATTTCGGCCTGGTTGTGCTGGCCTCGCTCATTGCAGTTGCCCTCAGTGTTGTGACCGCGGGCATTCTTGCCGGGCCCATGATGGCGGGGGTTTGCCTGATCACCCTCCAACTGGTTGACGGGAAAGATCCCAAACCCGAAGCCGGCATGGTGTTTAAGGGCTTTAATTATTTTTTGAATGCATTTTTATTTATCATCGCCTGGGGTGTGGCCCTGATTGTGGTGTCTTTTATCGTGGGTATTGTGCCCTGCGTAGGCCAGCTTGCAGCCCTGTTTATTATCTGGGCGGTACAGACCGCTTTGATGTTCGGCATGTTCTTCATCGTGGACGAAGAAATGGAATTCTGGCCGGCTTCCATGAAAAGCTTTAAAACCGTCAAAACAGCATTCTGGCCGTTTCTGGGCTTTTTTGTCGTGACCAGCCTCATCGGCAGCATCGGTGCCATAGCTTGCGGCATCGGGGTTGTGATCACGGCTCCCATTCAGGGCTGTATGCTTGCCGTTGCATACCGGGAGGTTTTTAAACCGAAAAATGCGCAGGCCGGAGAGAACAAGCCGCTTGAAGAAAGCCGTCCTACAGAAGAGAAGGAAAAACCCGCAGAGTAATCTGCGTAACCTTGAGATTTTTTGTGAGTGATTAAAAAATGATTGGCAGGGTAGCCTCCAAATTTTTAAGGGTTTCCAAGCCAACCTCCTATTGGGATGTGGTTTGCCACCATCTGCCGATGGTTCTGGTGGCTGGAATTCCACTGATTCTGGCTTTAACGGCAACTCGGGCGTTGTTGCCGTTAAAGCCCTGCACATTTAAGGCCCTGACCGGTTTTCCCTGCCCCTTTTGCGGTTTCACCCGTTCATTCCAGGCCATGGTTTCCGGTGATTGGAGCTTTGCATTTTACAACTGTCCCCTGGCCTGCGTGGTTTTTGTGGCGTGTATTCTGGTGATCCTCTGGAATGCTGCGGGTCTTTTATTCGGTATAAAAATCCAAGGCGTTGGCAAAACTTTGGCGCCATCCTTTCCCGCCCCGCGAATAACGCTGATGGCCTGCCTGATCTTTGGCTTGAACTGGGGGTACCGGTTGATGGAAGGCCTGAAATAACCCCCTGCACCGGTTTCAATATGCTTGCCGGGTTATGTTGACTTTTTGATTAAAGAAGCTACAATGCCCCCCTATGTTTGACTATCAAAAAAACCATCGATATTTTGCCCAGACGCCGGAGAGCATAAAAGCCTCTGCTGAGAGTGAACTGGCAAGCCTGGGGGCGGAAAAGATCAGCCCCGGCTTTCGAGGAATCTATTTCTCCGC
>VMSV01000215.1 GCA_013791935.1 Desulfobacteraceae bacterium
CGGTTTGGGGGGACTGTTCGGTCATGACCTCATAAATTCTGGCAATGGCATAGGGGAAATCAGCTGGCGCATAAATAGCGGTTTTAACGGAGTTTGCATGATTTGCTCGTAAAACAGTTTCAAAATACTGTGCGACACGCTTTATGACAGGATTCTGGGCCGCACTCAAATCCGCCTCACGAAGATCGATCAAGGCATTTAATCCGGGATGCCATTCTTCGCTTGATAAAAACAGGGCGTTTTCTCTCAGGACATCTTCTTCGGTAATGGGCCCGACATACCTTGCGATGAAATACCCTTTGTCTTTATTTACTGTAAAAAGGATTGGCATGGCATTGATACTCCCCATGGGTTGAAAGTTATCAATAGCAATTGCTACAGGTCCTCAAAAGACGGATCATATGACCGGGTATACGGATGACGAGCTCATATATAGGCCAATATTATTTAAAATTCAAGATGGTTTTTATTATGCAGATACATGATCAATCTGTTTTCAAGCCAATACCCTTTAGGTAACATCGGATGAAACGTTTTTTCAGGGGTCTTTTCAGGAAAGGATAGCAAATTAAATGGATAATAAAAGATGAAATATGATCCGGGTTCCTTGATGATGTTCAGGTCCCACTAATTTATGGAGCGCCTCCCCCTATTCTTCCCCGAGTTTCAGATATCTCACGAGAGCGCTGAGGGCATGCTGAGTATAGTCGATGCGCAACTCGGCGTTCCGGGGATCAATCCTTCCCTGCCCGCATCCCATGGAATGGGATGCAAGATCATTTCTCGGAAAAGCGCCCTTTTCATCTCCTTGGGAAATTTGAGTTCCCAGCAGAAAAGTAACGCCTTCTTTGGCTGTATTCTCCAAGCGAGGCCGAAGGACGTGATTTTGCGGAAAAATCGACAAAGCAGCCAATAACCCCTCCAGTGTGCAGGAAACCTGGGTGACGCTGAGATCCTGGAGGATCCTTCCTTGACGATTCCCCGGTTTTCGGCCCTTTTCGTATCGGGTTAGCATGCTTCGGCAAATTTGATCGGCATGGCCCAGGAGAAGCTGCCCCAACTCATCCGTAATCAAGGGTTTTTGAAATAGAAAGAGTCGCTCTGTGGCCAGCAGGGCCCAGTGATCTTCAGGAACCGATTGGGCATCTCTTCGATTGTGGGCCAGAAAGGTCAGTGCCTTGAGCGCACCCTCCAGCCATAAGGGGTCAGGGTCCTTCTCATAAAGCATCGCCAGGCCCAGGGCTGCTTCACCCGGATAGAAGAGGGATTCCCATTGGTCGTCAAGTCCACCTGTTGCGGGGATATACTTGGAATGGAAATTTCCCTCCGGTTTCTGCATGTAAAGGACAAATCGACCCATTCCTCGAAGCTGATCCATGGGCATGAACCCGGGTTGCACGGCTTCGATGGAAAGCAGGCTCACAAGGCCCAGCCCGGTCCCCCCCAGTTTGGCCTGCAAAGGGGTGCCGGTTTTGTTGACCTCAGGCCTGGACCAGATGGCAAACAGGTTCCCGCTCCCCGGAACGGGGAAAAGTGCCTCTTTCTGAAGATAGCGGCCCGCTTCCAGCATGGCCGATTGCACCCGTTCATCAGGGTAGGTTCCGTTATACATGGCCATGGCATAGATTGTACCCGCATGGCGCAGAATGTTGTATCCGGGTGCCACGACCACCTCAGGGTTCAGGTTGGTGCAGTATATGAACATACCGCTTTTTGTTGAGCGCCCAACCAGGTGATGCACGGCCATTCGTGCTGCCTGTTGAACCTCTTCACGGGAGGAAAAGGAGGGGGCCTTGTTTCCGCAACCGGCGCAAAAATACAGGGCAAGAACAATCGTTGAAATCCGGGTGAGGCGAGTTTGGTGTCTCATGGTCCTTTGGGTGTTACGGGAATAAGAATTTATCCATTTAAGGGGGCTTGATGCTCTACCGCGCTTTGGTATGGGTCGTGGTGACTTCGGCCAACAGTTTGTCCCCGTTCCCGGTAACCCGTGTTCGGATGACCAGAACATTTTGCCCTTGATGAACAAATCGGGCTTCCGCCTTGATTTCCCCGGATCTTTGATTGCCGACCAGGGTGGTGTGGACGTCGATGGCCAGGGGAAACCCCTTTCCGTCTTCCCCGAGGGTTTGTCCCTCCAAGGCAAGAACCGATGCGGTAACATCCGCAAGCCATATCATGGCACCGGCTTGAACCGTGCCAAAGGGGTTAAGGATTCCCGAAGAAACCGGCATGCGGCTGATGACGTAGTTCGCATTTCGTTCCTCAATGAAAAACTCGATATTTCCGCTTCTTTTAGCGGCGTTGATATGATCCTGCAAATTAGCCATGACGTCCTCTCATCCTCTTCATCAAGAATAGAATAAAACCTGCTTACGGCCAACACGATATTAACCGATTAAAACACCCGGGAAATAACAGAGCAATATGTAAAAGTTATTGACTTTTAAAACAGGATTTGAGTATTGGATAGGGAAATAAATTTTCCACCCCTTTCATCACTTGAAGGGGATTTTATCCGGTCTTAATTCATCAGTTATAGTGCCTCAATAAACTTAAACCATTCAAAAGGAGGAAACAAGCATGAAACTTCAGGATGTAAAATGTATCGGTATTCTAGGCGGCGGCGTTATGGGTGGCGGAATCGGGCAATGCGCGATTCAGGTTGGTCAGAGGGTCATTATCCGGGATCTCAATGAGGATATCCTTCAGAAAACCAAAGACAACATTGTGGAAAGTCGCTTTGGTTTTAAAAAAGCCATTGAAATGGGCAAAATGACCCAGGCGGAGATGGACAAGGCCTTGTCCCTTTTAACCCTCACCACCAAAGTTGAAGATATGAAGGACTGCGATATCATCATCGAAGCCATCGGCGGCGGTGAAGGCGGCAGGCTGGAGAACAAACCCCTGAAACTGAAAGTGTTTGCGGAAATGGACGAGCTGGTGAAAAAGACGGCTGTGTTTGCCAGCAACACCTCAATGTTCACCATTGCCGATCTGGCCGAAGCCACCAAAAGAAAACCCCTGTTTGCCGGATTCCATCTGTTTTCCCCGGCCAATATCATGAAACTGGTTGAAATCACCAGCACCAAGGACACTTTACCGGAAGTGGCGGAACTTTTGGCCGATCTGTCAAAAAGCTGGGGCAAAACCCCCATCCTGCTCAAGGATGTTCCGGGGGATAAGGGCTTTATCGGAAATCGCGTGATGTCTGCTGTTCGAAGGGAATGCATGGAAATCATCAAAGAGGGTGTGGGGACAGCCGAAGACATCAACTTGGCCATGACCCTGGGATTCCGTTGGCCCGCAGGCCCCATGCCCACGGGTGGTCCCGGAGCCAGAAGCGGCTGGAAATAAAAGCCGGATCAGTTTTTTGGGTTCAGCAATGTCCAGAATGAATGGCCCGATTCATCCCTGTCCTTCGTGGGAGTGAATCGGGCTTATTCGTTTTTTGGATTGGGCGTTAAGAGAAGGATTCCATGAATACTCAAGATGTTCAAACTTTCAAGAACTGGTTTTATTTTTACGTGAAGTCCTTTGCTTCCGATGACCCTGAATTCCAGCGGAACATGGATCTTAAGGAGCAGCATACGAAAAGGGTGTGTCAAGAGGCGACGGACATCGGAAAAGACCTGGGCCTGAACGAAGCGGATCTTTGCCTGGCGGAGGTGTCGGCCCTGTTTCACGATGTGGGGCGTTTTGAACAGTATCGTCAATTCAAAACTTTTTCAGACAGGCATTCCGTCAACCATGCGGAATTCGGTGTGGCGATTCTGGAAAAAGAAGGGGTGCTGAATCGGCTCGAAAGCCCTGTGAAAGACTTGATCAAGACCATCATTTCCTACCACAACAGACCCCGGCTCCCTGAAGATGTGGATGAAAAATGCCTGCTGTTTTCTCGATTGCTGCGGGATGCAGACAAACTGGACATCTGGCGGGTGGTGACGGACTATTACCAGCAAATGGAAAATGGAAATAAGAATGAGGCCGTTGAGCTGGATCTTCCGGATACGCCGGGAATTTCCCGGCCGGTTTTTGACAGGATCATCCAGGGGGAGCCCGTGTTGTTTGAGAATATGAAGAACCTGAATGATTTCAAACTGCTTCAGGCCGGATGGGTCTATGATGTGAATTTTGCCCCCTCCTTACGGCGCTTGAGGGACCGGGGCTATCTTAAGAAGCTTCAAAAGGCCTTGCCTGACTCGGAGGAAATCCGGCAGATCTTTAAAACCATTGAATCCCATGTGGAGGGCCAATTAAATCCTTAATTAGGCAAAATAAAACGGGGCGGGTAACCGCCCGCCCCTTAAAAACGTCTCACAATGCTGATTCACATCAATACATATCATCGTCCATGTCAGCAGGCATGGCGCTATCTTTTTTCTTTTCGGGCTTATCGGCAATCATGGCTTCCGTGGTGAGCATGAGGCTGGCAACCGAGGCAGCATTCTGAATGGCGAACCGAACCACTTTGGTGGGGTCGATCACGCCGGCAGCGATCATGTTTTCATATACTTCGGTCTGGGCGTTAAAACCAAAATCGTCCTTGCCTTCCAGAACCTTATTCAAAACCACCGACCCATCCAGCCCTGCGTTGTCGGCGATTTGCTTCAAAGGTGCGATCAGGGCTTTTTTCAGAATGGAGATGCCGCTTTTTTCTTCTCCCTTGACCTTTAAGGTATCCAGGGCTTTCAAGCATCGAACCAGGGCCACACCGCCACCGGGGACAATGCCCTCTTCCACCGCCGCCCGAGTTGCATTCAGGGCGTCTTCCACCCTTGCTTTCTTTTCTTTCATTTCGGTTTCGGTGGCAGCGCCGATATTGATGACCGCAACCCCGCCAACGATTTTGGCCAAGCGTTCCTGAAGCTTTTCACGGTCATAGTCGGAGGTGGATTCTTCAATTTGGGCGCGCATCTGCTTGACCCGGGCTTCAATGGTGGCCTTGGATCCGGCGCCGTCAATGAGGGTGGTGTTTTCCTTATCGATTTTTGCGATCTTGCAGGTGCCCAGATCTGTAATTTTTACATTTTCCAGCTTGATGCCCAAGTCTTCGGAAATGACCTGGCCGCCGGTGAGGATGGCAATGTCTTCACACATGGCTTTGCGTCGGTCTCCAAATCCGGGGGCCTTAACAGCAGCGACCTTCAGGGTACCGCGGAGTTTGTTCACGATGAGGGTGGCCAGGGCTTCGCCGTCCACATCCTCTGCGATGATGAGCAGAACCCTTCCGGATCTTGCCACGTCTTCCAGCAGGGGAAGGATATCCTTCATGGAAGAGATTTTCTTTTCGCTGATGAGGATCAGGGGCTCTTCCAGAACCGCCTCCATTTTGTCTGCATTGGTTGCGAAATAGGGGGACAGGTAGCCTCGATCAAACTGCATGCCTTCCACGACCTCGAGGGTGGTGTTCATGCTTTTGGCTTCTTCCACGGTGATGACCCCTTCCTTGCCGACTTTTTCCATGGCTTCGGAAATGAGCTTACCGATGGTTTCATCACTGTTGGCTGAAATGGAGCCCACCTGCTCGATTTCTTTTCTGTCCTTGGTGGGTTTGGATTGTTTTTTCAAATCCGCCACAATGGCCTCAACCCCCTTGTCAATACCCCGTTTTAAGGACATGGGGTTCATACCGGCAGCCACAAGCTTCTGGCCTTCGTTGTAAATGGCCTGGGCCAGGACGGTGGCCGTGGTGGTGCCGTCACCGGCGGTGTCACTGGTCTTGCTGGCCACCTCTTTTACCATCTGGGCGCCCATGTTCTGGAATTTATCTTCCAGCTCGATCTCTTTGGCGACGGTAACCCCGTCCTTGGTGATGGTGGGAGATCCAAAGGATTTGGACAGAATCACGTTATTTCCCTTGGGGCCAAGCGTCACTTTCACGGCGTCCGCCAGGATGTTCACGCCCGTGAGCATGGCTTCCCGTGCTTTGGAACTGTAAATGATCATTTTTGCGGCCATAATTTATTTCCTCCTTGTTAATTCAGAATTCCCAAAATATCATCTTCACGCATCACAATATGCTCTTTGCCGTCGATTTTTATTTCCGATCCGGCATACTTGGAAAAAAGGACCCGATCCCCGACTTTAACGTCCATGGGAACGAGCTTTCCTTTATCGTCACGCCTTCCCGGACCCACGGCCAGCACTTTGCCTTCCTGGGGTTTTTCCTTGGCCGTATCGGGAATGATGATCCCTCCTGCGGTTTTTTGTTCCTCTTCCACGCGCTTAACAACAACTCTGTCATTCAATGGTCTGATTTTCATACGTTTTCCTCCTATTTCAGGCGCTCAGCATCTTAAAGAAATTCTTAAAAAGTGCACGGTGATAAAACGGCTGCAATGGCCCGGGTGAATGAATCTTTTGATAAGAAATTTATTTCACGAATCTAATGTTAAATTTTATTCTGTCAAGGGGGGGCTTCCTTTTGTAACAGATTAAAAACACGGTGAAATTATTAATGGGTCTAAAAATCCATAAAAAAGGTTGTACAATTCCATGGAGCCGTTATTGACTAACGATCATGAAGGGCTTATATTGCGCCCGTCACTGATGGAAGTAAGGCTTTCGCCTGGAAATATCAACAACTTTACTTCTTCAACACATCGAAATTTTCCCTTTTTGAATCCTTGAACAGACGGTCGGAGGAAAAATATGCATGCGCGATTGATTCGTGTGATTGTGGGCTTTCTTGTCTTCATCCTTATGACCGGGGTGGCCATGGCCCAAAAACCAATTACCGCAGACTTTGCCACGGGTTTTGGAGACTACGGTGAGGATGCCGAAATTATCATCGACCAGTCGATTCCAGCTGAAGGAACGGAATATGTGGATTCCGCCTGTGTCTACTGGTACTCCACAGACACCTATTTTATCATCGACCTCGGAAAGGTCTTTCTTGTGGAAGGAATCACCCTGCAGGTGGACAACAATGATGATTACACGTTGGAAGCCTCCGAAGACGGCGATGAATTTAGCCCTCTTTTATACATCTCCGCTGATTGGGGGGAAACACTCTTCGGCATGGAAACCATCAGCACCGTTCCGGGGGACCCGGAAAAAGTTCCGGAAGCCGTTATCGAGAAAACCCGAGCTCGTTTTCTTAAATTGGCCGCCACAGGAGGAGATCAGGCCTATGCGATTTCCGAAGTGCTTGTATTTGGAAAAGAAGCCGTAGCCACAGTATGCCCCAGACCGGTTATGCCTGAAAAGTAAACAATAAAGTCAAAGGTCGTGGTTTTTAAGTTGATATACTCCGGGCGATGATGCCCATTTTTCTTCCGGCCGCCTGCATCTTGGGGAAAAGCAGGTGTGAATGGTTGTGCACCCTCCATCGAACCTCTTGCCGAAAACACAGACCATTTAGTGATCGGGGACGACCCGCGACACAAACCCGTTCCCTTATCGCTGCTTCCTTCCGGATCTGACGAG
>VMSV01000036.1 GCA_013791935.1 Desulfobacteraceae bacterium
CATGCTCCGGGGTCACCACATCCATGATCACACCACCTTTGAGCATTTGGGCCAGACCGGCCTTCACGGTGAAGCCCGCCACCGTTTTTGAAGATTTTTTTACTGTCATTTCAAATTCCTCCGTTAATTTGGTACCACCATTCAATTCCGTTGATTTTTCAAGAGCCTGCATTCAGCAAACCCCATTCTTACAAAAAAAAAGCATAACAGTCTATCCTTTTTATACTTGCCGTCCTTGTGGCAAGGATCAAGATCCTTATCAGAAAAAACCCTGAAGTTAAATATCTAAGATCCCCGGGGTGGGAAGAACCGCATTTTTATTAATTGTTCTTGACATGATTTTTCTTCTTGATTATAGATTCGTCTTTAATTTTAACTGTGTTATTTCCGGAATATAAATGCAAAGCCGGCCTTGATTTTTTACGGGTAACCACAGGGGCGCTCAACAGTGATGCGGATTGAAGATCTGATTGAAAGGAAAAAAGCCGGTATTGTTCAAAACTGGTTTCAACTGGTTGTGGAAACCTACCCGAATGATACGGCCCATTTTCTGAAAAACCAGAAAGATCCCTTCGCAAATCCAGTGGGCAGCAACATTTTTAAAGGTCTTACCGGCCTGATGGATCATCTGCTGAAGCAAAGCGATTCCGGCATCATTCTTGATTTTCTTGACCCCATCATTCGGATTCGGGCTGTTCAACAAATGTTTACCCCTTCCCAGGCCACCGCATTCATCTTTGATTTGAAAATCATCATTCGAAAAGCCCTGCGCAAAGAGATTGAAGACATGACAATCAAAGACCAACTCTGGAAATTTGAATCCAGAATCGACGGGCTGGCCCTCACAGCCTTTGATCTGTTCATGGCGTGCAGGGAACAGATCTTTGAATTACGGGCGAATCAGGAAAAAAGCAAAGTTTATAAAGCGTTTGAGCGGGCAGGTTTGATAGCTGAGATTCTTTAGTCGTTTGTGAATCTCCCAATATCCAAATATAATTGATTCAGGCATTGCGCCAGACCTTGCAGTCAAATGCAGGGTGGTTTTGTCATGCGCGAAGCCCGGGAGCGAGGTTGGTAATGAATGTCAATTACATCTTTTCACTCATTGTGGTTGTGGCGCTTTCTCTTCTTGCCTTTGTAGGAGTGGAAGTGCTGGGGCTTCAAATGTTGTTCGGAATCATCATCCCCTACGCAGCCGTCATCACGTTTGTTGTCTTCTTTGTCCGCCGTGTGATGGGTTGGGCCGCTTCTCCGGTTCCCTTCAGAATCCCCACCACCTGTGGCCAGCAGAAATCCCTGCCCTGGATCCAGCAGAACAAAATAGACAACCCTTCATCCGGCTGGGGAGTTCTGGCAAGAATGGCTTTGGAAATCTTCCTTTTCCGATCCCTGTTCCGGAACACCAAGATGAGTCTGGAAGAATCCAAATTGAGCTATAAATGGGAGATCTGGCTCTGGGTTGGAGCCCTGGCCTTTCATTACTCCTTCCTGGTGGTCATCCTCCGGCACCTCCGGTTCTTTTTTGAACCGGTTCCCCTGTGCATCAAGCTCATTGAAACTCTGGACGGTTTTTTCAGAATTGAATTCATGAGCAATATTCTTCAGGTGGGACTTCCCGGGATTTACATCAGCGGCCTGGTGCTTCTGGGTGCCGTGACCTTCCTGTTTTTAAGAAGAATCGTTATCCCCCAGGTGAGATATATTTCCCTGGCCGCAGACTATTTTCCCCTGTTTCTCATCATGGGCATCGCCATCACCGGTATCATGATGAGGTATTTCACCAAAGTGGACATTGTGGCCATCAAAGGTTTGGCCATGGGGTTGGTGACCTTCAACTGGACCGTTCCCGAAGGCATCAGCTCGTTGTTCTACATCCACCTCTTTTTTGTCAGCGTATTATTGGTATACTTTCCATTCAGCAAACTGATGCACCTGGGCGGAATTTTCTTAAGCCCCACCCGGAACTTGGCAAATACTAACCGTTCGGTTCGACACATCAACCCCTGGAATTCCCCTGTACACGTTCACACCTATGAAGAATATGAAGATGAGTTCAGGGAAAAAATGATTGAGGCTGGGCTGCCAGTGGATAAGGAGTAATCGATGAAAGACCTTCCAAAATCAGATGCGTTTTTATCAAACATCAATCACAAGCCGCCCAAGGAAAAAGGGTGGATGGAGACGCCGGTAAATATCCGCAAAGGCATGTATTGCTACGCCTCCAATCCCAAAAGCGTGGAATATCTGGGGCTTCCCAACGCCAGAGCCTGGAACCCCTTGGAGGAGGATTGGAAATTGCCGGAAAATTGGCAGGAAATTCTTCACAACGGGTTCAAGGAAAGGCTGGACCGTTTCCGCTCGTTTAAAATTTTCATGGACGTCTGCGTCCGGTGCGGGGCCTGTGCGGACAAATGCCATTTTTTCATCGGAACGGGTGATCCCAAAAACATGCCGGTACTGCGAGCGGAATTGCTTCGTTCGGTCTATCGTAATGATTTCACCGCTGCGGGAAAAGTTCTTGGAAAAATCGCCGGGGCCAGGAAAATGACCTTGGAAGTGCTCAAGGAATGGTGGTACTACATGTTTCAATGCACGGAATGCCGCAGGTGCTCGGTTTTTTGCCCCTATGGCATTGACACGGCTGAAATCACCATCATGGGCCGGGAGCTGCTCAACCTTTTGGGACTCAATATCGACTGGATAGCAACCCCTGTGGCCAACTGCTACCGTACGGGCAATCATCTGGGAATCCAGCCCCATGCCTTTAAGGACATGCTGGACTTTTTCTGCGATGATATTGAGGAAATCACGGGAGTGAGGGTGGAGCCCAATTTCAACAAAAAAGGGGCGGATATTCTGTTCATCACCCCCTCCGGCGATGTTTTCGCAGACCCCGGCACTTACAACTGCATGGGATACCTCATGCTTTTCCATTTTCTGAAGGAAAAATACGGCCTGGATGTCACCTGGAGCACCTACGCCTCCGAGGGCGGGAATTTTGGTTTCTTCACCTCCCATGAAACCATGAAACGCCTGAATTCCAAAATGTACATGGAAGCCAAGCGGCTGGGAGTGAAATGGATTCTGGGCGGGGAATGCGGTCACATGTGGCGGGTCATCAACCAGTATATGGGCACCATGAACGGGCCTGCGGATTTTCTTCAGGAACCGGTCAATCCCATCACCGGCACCAAATTTGAAAATGCCAGATCCACTAAAATGGTCCACATTGCTGAATTCACGGCCGATTTGATCAAGCACGGCAAGCTCGACCTGGATCCCTCCAGGAATGATAATCTGAAAATCACCTTCCATGACTCCTGCAACGTGGCAAGGGGAATGGGCCTTCTGGACGAGCCCAGGTATATCATTAACAACGTGGCGAATCATTTTTATGAGATGCCCCCCAACACCATTCGGGAACAGACTTTCTGCTGCGGCAGCGGCTCGGGACTGAATGCCGGTGAAGATATGGAACTCAGAATGAGCGGCGGTCTGCCCAGAGCCAATGCGGTACGACACGTTCATGAAAAATACGGCGTGAATATGCTGGCCACCATTTGTGCGGTTGACCGGGCCGCTTTCCCGGATCTCATGAAATACTGGGTTCCCGAAGTCGGGGTTACCGGTGTCCATGAACTGGTTGCCAATGCCTTGATACTGCCCGGAGAACAGGAGAGAACCACAGATCTGCGCAGTGAACCGCTGCCGGGAATGGAGGATGAAGCGGATGAATGATAAGAGTAAAATCATCGCGGGGTTGATCATTTTTGTTGCCATTGTCGCGTTTCCCTTTTTGTTCAACTTTGGAAAGGCCAAACCAGCTCCTGAACCTGAATTGACCCCCAAAGCCAAAGAAGCGAAACAATGCGTTCGGGATAAGGCCTATATGACCACGGAACATATGCAGCTTCTTGACCAATGGAGAGACAATGTTGTTCGGGAAGGTCAAAGAGTTTATGTGAACCCCGAAGGGAAGGCATTCAACATGAGTCTTTCCAATACGTGCTTGGATTGTCACTCAAACAAGGCGGAATTTTGTGACAGATGCCATACTTATGCTTCGGTGGATCCTTATTGCTGGGATTGCCACATTGATAATCCAAAGGAGAAAAAGTAATGGAACGCAGCAGGAGAAAATTTTTAAAAATCGCAGGAATTTCAGCCGTGGGTCTCAGCGCAACCCCGGTTGTTAATCTTCTTGCATCAGGTGGCGAAGCGGCCTTGGCGCCGGAGATGAAAAAAGATGCCCATGCATTAACCGCCAAACACTGGGGCATGGTCATTGATACCCGAAAGCTGAAGACCTTGAATGACCTCGAACCCATGTTTGAAGCCTGCCACAAAATCCATAACGTCCCGAAACTGGCGAATAAAAACCATGAGATCAAATGGATCTGGGAGGAAGAATACATTCACGCGTTTCCGGGCAATGACAACAAATATTTAAACGACGAAATCCTGCACAAACCTTTTGCCGTGCTGTGCAACCAGTGTGAAGAGCCCCCCTGTGTGAGGGCCTGCCCCACCAAAGCAACCTTCAAAAGCGATGATGGAATCGTGCAAATGGATTTTCACCGGTGCATCGGGTGCCGCTTTTGCATGGCCGCCTGCCCCTACGGGTCAAGAAGTTTTAATTTCCGTGATCCAAGGGATTTCATCGTTCCCGAGGACATGAACAGGGAATTTCCCACCCGCATGAAAGGGGTGGTGGAGAAATGCAATTTCTGTGAGGAAAGACTGGCTGTGGGGAAAATGCCTGCCTGTGTGGAGGCGTCCAACGGCGGTCTTATTTTCGGAGACCTTGAAGATCCCGAATCCGAGATCCGAAACGTCTTAAAAAACAACTACACCATCAGACGGAAGCAAACCCTGGGAACAGGTCCGTCTGTTTACTACATCGTGTGAGGTGACCATGCTTGAATTAGCGCTTAAAGGGGATAAAAAATACTGGGGATGGATCGCTGGCTTAATGGGCGTCATTGGAGCGGGCTTTCTGGTTTACCTATGGCAGCTTGACTTCGGGTTGGGAATCACCGGCATGAGCCGGGACGTATCCTGGGGGTTTTATATTGCCAATTTCACCTTTCTGGTCGGTGTTGCCGCCGGAGGCGTCATGGTGGTGGTGCCCTATTATCTCCATGACTACAAAGCCTTTGGCAAGATAACCATTTTAGGTGAATTTTTGGCCATCGGCGCCATCTGCATGTGTATGCTGTTCATCCTGGTGGACTTGGGGCAACCTAGCAGGATTTTTAATGTTTTTCTACACCCCACCCCCAATTCCGTTTTGTTCTGGGATTCCATGGTGTTAACCGGCTATTTGCTCTTGAATTTGATCGTGGGCTGGAATGTGTTGGAATCCGAACGCCAGGGCGTCCACTATCCTGCCTGGGTAACCCCGTTGATTTATATATCCATTCCCTTTGCCGTCAGTATCCATACGGTAACCGCCTTTTTATTCTGCGGTATGCCCGGCAGAGGGTTCTGGTTGACCGCCATATTGGCCCCTCGGTTTCTGGCCTCGGCTTTTGCCGCCGGACCCTCCCTGCTGATTTTATTGGCCCTGCTGATCCGAAAACTAACGAGTTTCGATCCGGGAAAAGAACAGATTCAATCTTTGGCAAAGATCGTGGCCTACGCCATTTGCTTGAACGTATTCTTCTTCCTCTGTGAAGTCTTTGTGGCCTTTTACAGCAATATTCCCGAGCACATGGATCATATCATCTACCTGTTTAAAGGCCTTCACGGTCACGGGGCCTATGTCCCCTGGATGTGGGCTTCCATGACGTTGATGTTGTTGGGCATCATTCTTCTGGTCAACCCCATTACCCGTAAGAATGAAACGATCCTGATGGTAGCCTGTATCGGCATCTTTATCGGGACCTGGATTGATAAGGGCATGGGCATGATCTCCGGTGGGTTCGTACCCAACCCCATGCATCATGTGAATGAATATATTCCCACGATCCCTGAAGTCATGATCACGGTTTCCATTTATTGTATTGGCGCTTTGGTCATTACAATCCTTTACAAGATGGCCGTATCCGTCAAAATCGAAGTGGGCGGATAAGCCGCTTTAAATTAAAAGAACATTTGAATAGCGGGCACCCGAGCACGGGATGCCCGCTATTTTTTTTAAAAACAATGTTTCATGGATCCGAACATGGCAGAAACCATCCTTTATCTTGCGCCCATGCGGGGCTTTACCGATCACATTTTCAGAAAAACCTATGCAGAGCACTTCACCGGGTTGGATTGCGCCGTGGCTCCGTTTATTGCCACTGGAAAGAATACCACCTATAAGAAAAAACACATCAAAGACCTGTGGCCGGAAAACAATCCTTCCCTTCCGGTTATTCCCCAGATTTTAAGCAGCAACGCAAAGGACTTTACCGAGTTTGCCAATTTTCTCTTTGATAGCGGGTATGGCGCAATCAATTGGAACCTGGGGTGCCCCTTTCCCATGGTGGCGAGAAAAGGAAGAGGCGCGGGAATGCTTCCCCATACGGAAACCATCCAGGCATTTTTAAATGAGGTTCTGCCCAAAATCAAACCCGGGCTTTCCCTTAAACTCAGGCTGGGGTGGGAAACCCGGGAGGATATTCTAAGGCTGCTGCCGATTTTGAATTCGTTTCCCCTGGAAGAGCTTATCATTCATGCAAGAACCGGAGTACAGCGGTATCAGGGGGACGTTGATTTGGAAGGATTTCAGGCCTGTGTTTCCGCAAGCCGTCATTCCCTGGTTTATAACGGGGATATTCGAACCTTGGAAGATTTCAGGTCTCTTTCCGAAAGATTTCCCGGAGTCCATAAATGGATGATCGGAAGGGGTTGTTTGACCCATCCGTTTCTGCCCCAGTGCATCAAACAAAACAGGCCGGATATTGAAAATGAATTGGAAAGACGAAAAAACTTTCTTGAGGCTTTGTTTCACGGGTACAATGATGTGCTGGATGGACCCGGGCATGTTCTGAATAAAATGAAGGGGTTCTGGCAGTATTTTGCGCCGGCTTTCAGCGGGCATGAAAAAACCATCAAAAGGATTAAAAAAATCAGGAATCCGGACGAATATCTGAAACTTTTGGCGGAATTATTTGAATTCAGTGAGCCCTAAAGAAATGGGAATTCGCTTCACGCCGCAGGGTTTATGATTGACTCCACCCAGGATTCAGCCTCTTCCATCCACCAGAATACCACCGTTGATTCTTTGCCCAAAACGAAGTGTCATTCGCATTTCTCTTTGAAACGAAAGTTATATTCGAACCGAAGCGATTTCATTGGCCCAGTTGATGGCGGCCTGAAGCGCCGCCTTGACTTTTTCGTGATCCAGATTCAGGTTCTGGATCAAGGATTCAGCCTCTTCCCAACGGGTTTCCTCCAGGGATTGGGCAAGCTTTAAAAGGGGCAGGTATTCATTGTTGGGGTCCTGGCACAATGCTTTTTTAAGCTTGTTTTCCACGGGCAGGTGTTCCACGATTTTTTCCATGGGAATTCCCAGAATCGTATCCAGAAGGGAAAAAGTGCCGAGCATAAAAAGACTGTCCGGACTGAACCCCCAAAAGTTGTGGTCCTCGGCGACTTTTTCAAGAAATTTTCCCCTCTGAGCGGATAGCACGAGAAGTTCCGGAGTGTCCGAGCTTCTTCCCATGTCGGAAAGGATTACCACCCGAAGCCATTTTTTTATCTGCGACCATCCCACCAGGTTAATGGCATGCTGGATGGACTGAATGGGCTGGGAAAACCCGAAAGCCGCGGAATTGAGATAGGAAAGAAGTCGAAAGCTGATGGACACATCCGCCTGAATGGTTTTGGCCAGTTTCGTGATATTCGGATCTTTTTCCTCCATGATCTTAAGCAAGGTGAACCTGGAGATCTCAGACGATGAGATTTTCCTCACGGTCAGCATCTCAGGGGTTTTGAAAAACGTGCCGTGAAAAAGCGTAAACCCCATTTCCCCGTAGGTTTTCACCTCTTCGTGGCGGGTGATGGATCGGGCCAGAAGCTGACCCTCGTATTCCAGGGCTTCCCCGGTGAGGCGGTGTAAAGTTTCGTTGTCCAGCGAAGCGATATCCATGCAGAGGATATCCGCCATTTTGTAAAACGCTTCACACTCAGGGTCTGCCGTGAAATCATCCACCACGATGAGATATCCATCCGCTTTGAGTTGATTCATGGATTCGGCAAGGGTTTTCATTCGCCAGAGGTCTTCCGTAATCCGGATGGCAGCAAATACCGGAGGAAGGGCATAGGGCAATTCGCCGAGAAGGCCTTTCTCGGTGAAATCCACCATGATTTTTTTCCCCTGGTCCATCATCTGCTGAATGTTGATATAGGTGCTGGAGGCCACATTTACCGCCACATTTTCTTTCTCAACCAAACCGGCCATGGCCGAATTTTTGTGATCACTGACGCAAAACAGTTCATACCCCCAGAGATGCCTTTTCACATCAAATACCGGTTGCCGTCCCATGCAAACGGAAACCGACAGGTTTCCGGAAACCGATCTATCGTTCATTGATCCTCCCATGTTTCAATTCAAAGAATCCGTAAAACCAATCAAAGCAAAAGGCGATCCACATGCCAGATGTTTTGGGCATAGTCCAGGATGGCCCGGTCGCTGGAAAATTTCCCCATGTTGGCCGTATTTAAAATGGAGCGCCTGGCCCATTCTTCTTTGTTTGCATACAATTCAGACACACGTTCCTGGGCTTGAATATAGGACCGGTAATCGGCCAGAAGCCTGTAATAGTCCCCGTGGTAAATTAAGGAATGGACAACGGGGGTGAAAAGCTCCGGTTCCCCGGGAGAAAAAAAGCCTGAACCGATCATGTCCAATACCAGCTTCAGTTCAGGATCTTCGGCATAGTGCGCAAACGGGCTGTAACCCTGGTGCCGGGATTCCGCTACCTCTTCCGTATTCATGCCGAAGATGAAGATGTTTTCAAGCCGGACTTCCTCCATGATTTCCACATTGGCCCCATCCAGGGTGCCGATGGTGAGTGCCCCGTTCAAAGAAAGCTTCATGTTTCCGGTTCCCGAGGCTTCCATGCCTGCTGTGGAAATTTGCTCCGAGAGATCCGCCGCCGGGATAATTTTTTCAGCCTGGGAAATACAATAATTGGGTAGAAAGACCACCTTGAGCATGCCTTTGAGTGCCCGGTCATTATTCACCACCCCGGCCACCGAAGTGATGAGCTTGATAATGAGTTTGGCCCGAAAATAGCCGGGAGCCGCCTTGCCGGCAAAGAACACGGTTCGAGGAACGGTCTGAAAGTTCGGGATGTTTTTCATCCGGTTATAAAGGGTTACCACGTGCAACAGATTCAGAAGCTGCCTTTTGTATTCGTGCATCCTTTTCACATGCACGTCAAACAGGGTTTCCGGGTTGATGCCCGTTCCGATTTTTCTGAGGACATAACGGGCCAGATGCCTTTTGTTTTCATATTTCGTATCCAGCCAAGCTTTCCGGAATTGCGGATCTTCCGCATGGGGGATAAGTTTTTTTAGTTCATCCAGATGGGTGACCCAGTCCTTGCCTATGGCGGAAGAAATCAGGTCGGCCAAAAGGGGGTTGCACTGATAAAGCCATCTTCTGGGCGTAACGCCGTTGGTGACGTTTTTAATTTTGCCGGGGAAAACCCGGTTAAAATTCTTGAAGAGGTGATCTTTCAAAATTTCCGAATGCAGACGGGCCACACCGTTAACGCTGTGGCTGCCGATGATGGCCAGATGGGCCATGCGAACCTGTCTTTGATCCCCTTCCTGGATGATGGACATTTCCGAGAGCAGCTGGGGACTTTCCGGGAAAACTTTTGCCACCTTTTCCAGGAACCGGCGATTGATTTCGAAAATAATCTCAAGGTGCCGGGGAAGGACTTTGCCCAACAGGTCCACCGGCCAGGTTTCCAGGGCTTCGGGAAGAACCGTATGATTGGTGTAGGCAAAGGTCCTTTCGCAGATGTCAAAGGCCTCGTCCCATGCAAGGCCTTCCTCATCCATCAGAATCCTCATGAGTTCGGCAATGGCAATGGACGGGTGGGTATCGTTCAACTGAATGGCCACAAATTCCGGAAAATCCACAAAAGACGGGTTTTGTTTCTTGTGCCTTCGAATGATGTCCACCAGGGTGGCGGCCACAAAAAAATACTGCTGCTTCAGCCTCAGTTCTTTGCCTTCCCGGGCTTCATCGCTGGGATAAAGAACTTTTGAGATATTTTCGCTTCGAACCTTTGCTTCCACGGCCCCGATGTAATCCCCCTGGTTGAAATTCTCCAGATTGAATTCCCGGCTGGACCTTGCGGACCAGAGCCTCATGTTGGTGACATAGTCCGTACCGAACCCGGGAATCAGGAAATCGCAGGCCAAGGCCATGAGGGTTTCTCCTCCAACCCACTGATATCGAACCGTGCCATCCCGGGATTCATAGGCTTCGGATCTTCCGTAAAATCTTATATTAACAAGATAATCATGCCTTTGAATCTCCCAGGGGGTTCCCCTTCTGGACCAGTTATCGCAATGTTCCTTCTGGTAGCCATTCTGCATGTCCTGGAAAAAAATACCATAATCATAGCGAATGCCGTACCCGTAGCAGGGAATGTTCAGACTTGCCACCGAATCCAGAAAACAGGAGGCCAATCGTCCCAGACCGCCGTTTCCAAACCCGGCATCCCATTCTTCTTCCTCCAATTCATCCAGGTCGAATCCCAGGGTTTTTACCGCTTCCCGGGCTTCCTCCAACATATTCAGATTGGCCAGGTAATTCATGAGAAACCGTCCGGGGAGAAATTCCATGGAGAGGTAATAAACCCTTTTGGTCAAGGCGCTGTAGCCCACCCGCTGGGTGGCGATCCAATTCTCAATGAGGCGGTCCCGCACCGCATGGGCAAGGCCCATATAACAGGCAAAGGTATCGGGCATATCCGGGTCTTTGCCCAGGGTGGACTGAATATGTCTGCGAATATTTCCGCACAGGATTTCAATTTTGTCGGGGGTTGACAGGGGGCTTGGGTCGGCGTCTTTTTTCTTCCTGGCCATGGTTGAATCCTCCGAAAAAGGCTTCCATTCATCTTGGTGTGTTCGCCGAAAGGTGAAAACAGGACCTTAGCAGGTCTAACCTGGAAAGATGTGGTGGAAATTATAATGGAACTGAGTTTTATATCAAGTAAAATCTTTGATTTGGGATTATCTCAGGTCTATAAGGAGGGTGCCAAACAGGCCTTCCAATAAGGGGCCAATTCCTTCCGAACCGCAAGCTTGAGGATGGCGTCCGGATCAGCGAGAATCCCTTGCTCTTCAATATCCGAATGCAGGTTCGGCAGATGGTGTTTCACCCAGGATTCGGGGATGGGGCGATGAAGGTTTTGAATCAGCCTGTTCACCGCAAAAACCGCTTCAGGCAGAGGCCAGTAGTACCTGATTCGGTCCCTCAGGCTAAAATGGCGAAGATGCTTCACCTCTTTCGGGCTTCCCCGGTAATGGGCTTGCCAATGAACCGGATTGGCCATCATGAGGTTTTCCATGACCTGGATCAGGTTGGATGGCAAGGGGACTTCCGGAAGGTCTGATTCAAAACCGGCCAAAGTGTAGAGGACTTTTCTCAGGGCAAAAGTCAGACAAGGCCCTGTCTTGAGCAAAATAAAATGATCCCGAACCATTTCCTTCAAGGCTGTGGGTGTCTGATAATCTGTTGCGTGAATTTCGTAAGTCATGATGCCTGGAAGATCTGCATGACAGGCGGAAAGTGAAGAAGCTTTTCCTGCGTCATAGCCTGTCACGGCATGATCCCCGAAATCAACGCCAGGCTGGACCACCAGACCCACCACACGGGACCAGGCGGAATCCAGAGAAAACCTCTGGAAAGCCATTTTGTATTGTTCAATGGAAAAGCGCATTTTATCCGGATCGGTGACGGGAACCGTCATTCCTTTCTCCAGCCCTCCTCCCGGAACCGGCACCTCATTACCGATGACATAGAACAGGCCTCCTGAACGCCCCATCCCGGCATTCATGTCCTCAGCGGCCTTGCAGAGACGGGCCGCCCTCCGGGCGACCACCTCCACGGGAAGGGCTGAAACCCCGTCATCCAAACAGGGGGCAGCCGTGTCCAGATGGATTTTTTCAAACCCTGCGGCAACACATTGGCGAACCAATTCTTCAGCCTTTTGCATGGCGGTTTTCCGGGGGTTCTTTTTCCAGATTTGAGGGCCGAGGTGATCCGCGCCGATTATGACCTGCTCAGGGGAAAGGCCCAGGGAGGAGGCGAGATTCTTCACAAACCCTGCAAACCGGACCGGGGTCATGCCCGAATAGCCTCCGAACTGGTTTACTTGGGCACCCGTGGCCTCCACCAGAAAAGGGCGATCATACGCCAAAGAGATCTGCATGGCCGCCTGAAGAACCAAGGGATGGGCCGAACACACCGAAACCAGGCCCCCTATTTCACCCTTTTGATGGTTATACTTTAATGCAGACAGCCAATTCGGCATGAGGCCTCGCCAAAGCCATTTTAATAAAACTTGTAAAAATGATGGGTTGGCCCATGCCCCTGTCCCAGATTCAAGCCGTGTTGAATGGCGCCGGTGATGTAGGTTTTGGCCAGGGTGACCGCTTCAAAAAAGCTTTTGCCCAGGGCCAGATTCGCGGCAATGGCCGAGGAAAAGGTGCAACCCGTGCCGTGGGTGTGAGGGGTATGGAATCTTTCGCTCGAGAGCTCCTGAAAGGTCACTCCGTCGTAGAGAATGTCCACGGCTTTTTCACCCGCCAGATGCCCGCCCTTGACCACCACTTTTTTAGCACCCAGGTCTCGGATAATTTTGGCC
>VMSV01000195.1 GCA_013791935.1 Desulfobacteraceae bacterium
TTATTCTTGAAATATACTGGCCGGAGAAAATGGCCCTGGTTTACCTTGCCGTCACTCGAATTGAAAACCAGCAGATCTTTTTGGCGGGAAGACCCGGTGACAAAGGCCTTTCCCTTTCCTGGGCGGACTTAACAAAAATTATGGGAGAAACTGCCTATATTCCATGGAAAAATTTTTATGGATATGATGGCATCATTCCCGGAAGTGCGCCTGCGGATACAGTCTTGACCTTGAAAATGCACCTTCGGGACATGGGGTTTTCCGAAATTGAAATCAATGGTGTTTATGATTATACCACACGGAAAGTCATTCAGACCCTTCAGAGAAAGTACCAGATCCAGCCGGATGGTCTTGTGGGTCCCCTCACCAAGATCGCCCTGTACAACGAAACCCCGTCCCTGAATATACCCCACATTTCCAATTGAGGATCCCATAAAATTGAGCTCAATTCTCACAGCCTTGAAAAAACTGGAGAACAACAGTTACCATAACCAGGAACTGCTCGTTCTTTCCAAACGAGGTCTTTCCCGGCAAAAAAATACTTCCTGGACTTTCCAGGGGATCTCCCGTTTTTCTCTGAAAACGCTTTTTGTTGTTTCCCTGGTTTTATTCTCTCTTGCCATGGTCCTGCGGTTCAGAAGCCAGGGGGATTCAAAGGACAGGGCGGCCGCTGTTCAGCCGGAAGTTGGAAAGCCCGCCTTAATAAAAACAAGCGATGACCCCATGGAGAATGGCTCGCTCGAATTGGATGGGACCGGTACCGGAGTGAAAAACCTCAGCAAGGCTTATCATGAGCCTCCCCCGTCTGAAAACAGGCTCCCCCGGGAACCTGATACGTCGGCTGATTCAGACAGGGAAACTCCCGCCATGAACCCTGATCCCTCTTTGGATAAGCCTCCAGGCCCGATGAATGAACCAAAAACCAAAGATCTTTTCGAAACCACCCTGAAAAAAGAAACAACACGGCCCCTTGCGGGCCATCCGGGCTGGACCCTTCAGGCCATTGCCTGGGCGCCTGATCCCAAAAAGCGCATTGCGGTAATCAATGGCTCTGTTTTAAAGGAAGGGACTGCCTTTGAAGGAGCGTTGGTGAGCAGAATTGATGAAAATGAAGTAACCCTATTAAAAGGGGAGGATGTCTTTCGGCTGGTGATTAACCTTCGCTGAGGGTTGTTTGGAGAAAAATCCAATCCACCGGTTTCCATCACCCAACTAATAGGGCGTAATGATGACGGTTTTAACATGCATGTACAGTTCAAGCGCCGTTCCGCTTCTCCACAGCCACAGCGAACCCGCTGAAAGAACGGCCAGAAGCCAGTATCCAATGCTACTTCCGTATTTCCCGGATGTCAGGATTCGATATAAACTCCATAAAATAACTGCAAAGCCAAACCCGAAAACAAAAATTTCTTCAGATTGCATTTCTTCAAACATTCTCGCCTCCTTACCCTGATCCCGGAATATTAGAAAGGAATTTTTATCAGATTTTTAACCGTTACGGCAAGCACTTTTCTTGAGATGGGTTTTGTCAGGAATCCTGCAAAACCCAGGGTAAAGGCTTTTCGTTCGTCAATCAATTCACTGTAGCCTGTGGTCAACACGACGGGGATGCCGCCCCGGATCTGATGAAACTCCCGGGCAAGGGTTGCACCGATTAATCCGGGCATGGACATGTCGGTGATAATGAGGTGAATATCCCAAGAATTCCGGTTGAAAAACCCGATGGCTTCCAAACCGTCTGATTGCTTGTCCACCTGATAGCCAAGGCTTTCCAGCATTCCCGCAGTGGATTCGAGAAGCTGAGGGTCATCCTCCACCAGCATAATTCTGCCCCTACCCATGGGAATGGCCTCTTCCTTTTCAGGGATTTCAGGGATTTCCTCCAGATCCACCAGGGGCAGATAAACATGAAAAGCCGTTCCTTTTCCGGGGATTGAATGAACGATTATGAAACCGTTATGCCGGGAGACAATTCCGTGAATCACGGCCAAGCCCATCCCGGTTCCCTCCCCGTCGGTTTTTGTGGTGAAAAACGGTTCGAAAATCTTTTCCATGGTTTCAGAGGGGATCCCGTGTCCCGTATCCTCCACACTGAGCCGCTGGAATCGGCCTGAAAAGAATCCGGCTTCATGAGCCTCGACATTGTCTTCTATATCCACATCCGCCAGGGTGACTTTCATGACCCCTCCCGATTCTTTCATGGCATGGATGGCATTGTTGCATAGATTCATGAGGATCTGGTGAATTTTTGTGGCATTGGACAACACCATGCCGCATTCAGCGTTGATATTCTGTTCCACCCGTATGGAATGGGGAACGGAAGGGCTTAACAGTTTCAGGACTTCCTTGGTGACGGTCCGAATGAACATGGGTTCGAGCTTATCATCCTGCTGCCGGCTGAAGGTAATAATCTGCTTGACCAGTTCAGTGGCCCTGGCTCCGGCGATTTCGATTTCCTTGAATTTTTCATGAAGCACGGACCCGGTCTTAACCTCCAGAAGCCCAAGCTCCACGAATCCACCGATGGCGCCTAAAATATTATTGAAATCATGGGCAATTCCACCGGACAGGGTCCCGATGGCCTCCATTTTCTGGGCCTGCCTGAGCTGCTCCTCCAACCGGGTTTTATCCGTCTCCCGTTGTATGATGCTTTCCGACATTCGATTAAAAGCCTCGGCGAGCTTTCCGATTTCATCGCTGATGACGATACGAATTTTTCTGAATTGTCCTGAACGACCCATTCGATCCACTGTAACAGTGAGCCTTTTCAGTGGCTCTATCAGTTTGTTCATCACCAGATACAGGGTACAGGACCCTAAAGCCCATAAAAACAATCCCAAAACCACACTTTTGCCCGCCAGAAGTCGTTTCCGTGCTTTGAGAATGTCTTTGCTCACCAACACCCTCACATATCCGATGGGGGACCTTTTCGGGGACAATACCGGGGTTTCGGGAAAGAGGGCTTCCTTATTTATACCCACGGATCTTGAAAATACGGGCGCCCAAAAAGAGATTTCGTGTTCCGATTCAACAAAATAAGGGGTTAAAATGGGATCTTTCCCATCTATAGACGATTCTCTTGCCGGGTGATCTTTTCGACTTCGGCTTTCCGGTGTGGCTTTTTTTTCCATAAGTTCCTGAAAATTCAGGCCATAGACAAAAACCTCTTGAACGCTTTCCTGCATTAAAACCCCGTTCACCACATCCCCGAGCAGTTCCTTGTTTTCTGCAAAAACACCCAGCCTGGCATTGTAGGCGAGCATGTCTGTGATCAGTTTGCCGTGGTGGATTAAATGGCTCTCCAAAACCGTGCTCTGGTGCCGCATGAAAAAAAACGCCAGCAAGACACTCATCAGGAACATGACCACCGTAAAGACAAAAATGAATTTGATGAAAAAATGTTCTCTTATGTGTTTTATGGTTTTGAAAATCATGGGTCGCAGTCAGCTTGTTCTCAAGGCCAGCGTTATCTTTTCAGGGTCATGTCCAGGTCTTTTGTGTCTTCATAATTCATGGGAATACCCAGTTTTTTCAATATTTTTTTATTTACCGTCACCACGGGCTTTTCAGCACAGCCACAGCCGGTCCTTTCCGATTCAGGCTGAAGAATGATTTTTTCAGCCAGTTCTCCCCCCTGCCTTCCCACATCCAAAGGATCAATACCGATGCTCATCAAGGAACCCATTTCCATGAATTTTTCTGAAAATGTAAGAATCGGAACCTTATTCTCCAAAGACAGGATGTGAAGGAGTTCCATGTTTTCCCCGGCAAGAAGCCGGGTGTCGGGAATCATCCAGTACAGATCCATTCGATCCTTCATGCTATTAAAATTTTCAGCCATCTGCTTCGGGTTTTCCGTGGGCCTGTCCAGAAGGAGAAAATTTTTCTTTGCGGCTGCTTCCCGGGCAAGCTTTACAAAGGAATCCGATTTATGCGGATCATACAGCATTCCGATGGTCTTGACTCCGGGCAGAATTTTTCGAACCAGTTCCAGCTGAATATCCGGGGAGACGGACATGCTGATGCCGGTGATGTTGCGGGCCTTTTGTGCTTCCGCAGGAGGGTCCAAAACCATGAGGTAAAGAACAGGAATATGCCTGACCGTCATGACTTGAGTGAGGGCGCTTAAACCCATGGCCAAAATCAGGTCCGGGTTCTTTTCCTTGATGTCCTCCTGAAGGTGGTTTTCAGAATTTTCCTCCAGAAGGATTTTATGGATTTTTCCGGAAAACGCCTTTTCAAACCCGTCCATGGCCTGCTCATAGGGCGTGACCCGAAGGCTCTGAACCGCCAGCACGGACATCTTCGAAGCCGCATCGTCTGCAACCGAGTACAGGGGCAGCATGATGAGTATGAGAAGGTGGATGAAAGTTTTGGTCATAAAATAAGAACGGATCTTTTTTTGGTTGAAACCATTGACATAACAATACATCCATTATATTGAGGGGTAAATCTGCGGCAGATTATCCGGATAAATGCTTAGCACAGGACCCTTCCCTTATTCAATAGCTAACAAACAGAACAACGGTATTCGACTGAATTGATGCTATCCATGATAAAAATACCCAGAGCCCCCTTAACAGCCGTAATTCTATTTATTTCAGCAGGGTTAAATTCATTTTCCTGGGCCGCAACCCCCGAGGAGCAGGAATGGGAGGTTTTAAACCTTTTCTACAAACCCCATGAGTTGGTGGTATCCGCCACCCACTACCCCAAGCCCTTGTCCCGGGTGGCGGAAAATATTTCCATCGTCACCGCCGAAGAAATCAAAGCCATGAACGCCCACAGCGTGGCCGAGGTGCTGAGCCGGGTTCCCGGTGTTTTTATGGGGGGCTATGACCGGAATTTCGGCAGCACGGCCAATATTCTTATCCAGGGCTCCGGCAAGTACCACACCCTGGTGCTTCTGGATGGTATCCCCTGGAACTATCTGGTGGAAGGAAATGCCGCAACGATCAACATTCCGGTGGGAATCATTGAACGCATTGAAATCATAAAAGGTCCGGCTTCCTCCTCCTGGGGGTCCTCTTTAGGAGGCGTGGTCAATATCCTCACCAAAACCTTTTCAGGGGATAACGACCCTTCAAACCATGCCTATGCCACCTATGGCGAAAATCAGACATCGGATATCCGGGCGGATTTTGTCAACAAACTGGGGAAGGTGGATATCTTCGCCTACGCCGGTCGAATGGATTCCAACGGGCTTCTGGATAAAAAAAGTTTTGAAAACAATAGTTTCTATTCCAAGATTCGCATCCCGATGAGCGACGTTTTAACTTGCGGGATATCCGCAGGCTATAGCGAGCCCGATTTGTTCTATGGAAATTTTTACGATTATGACTTTTCCTCGTCTGCTGATTTGAAATCCTATTTTACGACCGCTTATATGGATGCAAGACTCAGGGATAATCTCAATGTGAACCTTTCCGCTTATTCCTTTCAAAACCGATATGCACAAAAAGATAAAACCTTAACCGGGGATTATTGGGGCCTCTCCCCCGATGCCGTCATCCAGGCTTTCAGCCTGAGGGACAACAAATGGGGCGCTAAAGGCAAGGTGGTAGGGGAATATGGAAATCACACGGCTCTGCTGGGAGGAGATCTTGCCTACGGGAAGTTAAAGGATAACACCTGTTTTGCGCCTGAATTCGGCGGAGGGTATTCCATAAAAACAGACGTGAACACTTGGGCCGTGTATTTTAATGATACCATTGCCATGAACCAGTGGGCGATTACGCCCGGAATTCGCTATGATTCCAACAGCACCAGCAAGGATTTTGTCAGTCCCAGCCTGGGAATAACCTTCCAGCCAAACCACCGGGTGATTTTTCGGGCCATGGTCTCAAGGGGTTTTTCCTCACCCCCTTTGGTGTATTCTTCTTCTTATGTCGTCGACCTTATTCCCAACCCGGATCTGAAACCCGAAACCATCAATTCCTACCAGTTGGGCATGGAAGCCGGTATTTCTCTCAAATCCAGACTCAAAATCTCTCTCTTCCATCATGATGTGGAAAATATGTTTTTTAAAGAATATGTCGATTCAGAAGAAAAGTATCGGTATATCAACGCCGTGTCAGACACCCGGCAGGGATTTGAATGCGAACTTCAGGCAAGCCTTTCTTCTCACATTCTGGTGGATTTTGGTGGGACTTATATCCATCAGAGTTCTGAAACCCAAGAGGACCGGAACCTGTCTTCCATCAATTTCGCCATTGCATTCCAACATCCGGAAATCATCAACGCCCGTTTCATGGGGCAATACATGCAGTGGGGCCAGGATCACGGGGACCCATCGAATACCGGCAGCTATGATAATGTCATCTGTGATGTCCATATCAGCAAACCGATTTCAGTTTTCAGATTGGCTGAAACCGAGCTTTTCATCACCGGGCATAATATTTTTAATGGTGCCCTTTACGATGATGTTTATAATAAAAATCCCGAAAGATGGATAGAAGGCGGCTTGCACATAACCTTTTAAATGACGGAAAAGCCAATTTGTTTACCGATATTCTTTTGTTATGCAGTTAAACTCGCTGAAATACCAACAACATCAATCATCAACCTAAAAGGAGAACTAACGATGCAAAATCCGAATCAAAAACCTGGAGACACCAAAAAAGATATCGAAATTAAAGACAAGGGCGTGAGTTTAGAAAACGGAATGAGTGATGATAAATGCTGCGAAAAGTCCATACGCCCTATCCGATAAAAACAGTTACAAAATGCGAGAAGTTCATGGAACTATCCCACTACTTAAAGGTTTATCCATGTAAACAGGACCCCGCCCATGTCATCCTATTTTCCACCAAACAGGCCTCCAAGGTTCGGGTTCATCAAGACACCCTGGAAGCGCTGAAAAAAGAAATTTCCCCGGATCATGAACACGTCCTGGCCCCCCTGGGTATGGTGACGCCCGGCCGGGACCAGGAAATCCGGGAGATGACGGGCTTTTTTGAAACCCGCATCGCCAACAATCAGGCCCTGGATTTCACCATTGTTCTCAATTTGGACTGTAACTTCGCCTGCACCTACTGCTTTGAAGAGGATGTGAAGAAAAAAGCCTACATGTCTTCCGAAACAGCCGACAAGCTCATTCTTTATATTGAAGGACAATTGAAGGCATCAGGCAAAAACCTCCTCGTAGATTTTTACGGAGGCGAGCCCCTGTTGAGCCTGGGCCTTATGGAAGACATGGCCCGGAAATTACAGGCCGTCACCCGGAACCTGGGCAAGACTTTTTCCTTTCGCATGATCACCAATGGCTCTCTTTTTACCCCAAAGGCAGCGGAGAAACTGGTTTTCCTGGGGCTGAGCGGCTTGAAAATCACCCTGGACGGCCCCCCGGACAACCACAACCGGTTCAGGCCCTTTAAATCCGGAGCAGGCAGTTTTGATATCCTTCTGGAGAATATAAAAAACACCTGTGACCTCACCCGGATTGAAATCGGGGGCAACTATTCAGGGTCCAATTACCCCCGGTTTGTGGAGCTCCTGGACCTTCTTGCCCAATCCGGCCTGACCCCGGAAAGGGTTCCCGGGGTGAAATTCGACCCCATCTTCAAGCCCGCCTCCAAAACCATTGCCGGCAGGAACCCCGATCTCGGGTGCAAGTCCGTGAACGAGCCCTGGATTCTGGAGGCGGAAAAGCTCCTTCGGGGAGAAATCCTAAAAAGGGGTTACGATACACCCAAACCCACCCCCCTTTGCTGCATGATAGAAAACCCGGATTCCCTGGTGGTGAACGTGGACGGCAAATTCTACAAATGCCCCTGCTTCATTGAGCTGGAAGACTATTGCGTTGGAAGTCTCGACACCGGGATATCCGATTACCGGAAGCAATATGGCCTGGATGTTTGGAAAAACCCCGATTGTCTTGCCTGTGAATATCTCCCCCTGTGCTTCGGCGGATGCCGCCATTCCACCTATGTGGATACCGGAAAGATCAACGGGTTATCCTGCCAGAAACCCTATCTGGACTCGGCCCTGGAAACCCTGGTGATTCAGGATCTTTCGTTGAGGAAACCCTGAATCTTTTCTCCTCTTTTTCTCTTTCCAGGGCAACTCCAAAATCTCAAACCTTTAAACGAGCGGAATAGAGGGCCTGTTTGAAAAGCTTATGCTGTCTGAGCCATTTAGGAGGCCTTGGGTAAGCGCCTTTGCCGGTTTCATTCAGCAGCCCATCAAGAGGTTCACAACCCATTGTCTTTGATAGTTTACACTGCGCTTGCCTTAGGCATCCTTGGTGGCGAGTTCATAAGATTTGCAAACAGGCCCTCTATGGAGCGGTTTCCATTGGATCATTTCGATCATTTCTTGCATCCTCCCCGGAAAAGTTTTAAAATCGTGCCTATCTTTTGGAACAAACAACTTCACCGGAGGATGTTTATGGCGGTTCATGATTCCCGAAACACCCGGTTCACTCCGGAACAGGGCCGATTGCTTGTCCGGCTGGCCAGAAACACCATTGCAAGGACCCTGGGCAAACCGCTTTCCCATGAGGATGAGCTGGAAAAGCAACTGGCCGGAACGCCCTTTGACAAAAAATGCGGTACCTTTGTCACCCTGAATAAAAACCATCAGCTTCGCGGATGCATCGGCAGCCTGTCTTCCAATGCGTCCGTCAGCCAGGGGGTTCGTGACAATGCCCTGAATGCCGCTTTTCATGACCCCAGGTTTTCCTCCCTTTCCAAAGACGAGCTGGATGACGTTACCATCGAAGTGAGTGTTCTCACCGAACCCGAACTCCTTTCCTATGTAAACGCAGCGGACCTGGTTTCCAAACTTCGTCCCCGGGTGGATGGCGTAATTCTGTCCAAAGGCTATGCCCGGGCCACTTTTCTACCCCAGGTCTGGGAACAGCTTCCCAAGCCCGAAGATTTTCTCAGCCATTTATGCCGGAAAGCCGGTCTTTCGGAGAATGAATGGAAAAAATCCCGGCTGGAGGTTTCCACCTACCAGGTGGAATATTTTGAAGAGGAATGAACCGAAGAATGAGATGAACCGGTGAAAACCGACGCATCTCCATGACGGCCTTAACAATAAGGAGGACAACATGACATCCCCGGTTACAGTGACAAAACTGCTTAGCATGAAGCAAAAGGGTGAAAAAATCGTGGCGTTGACCGCCTACGACTTCCCGTTTGCGAGGATTCTGGATGGCTGCGGGGTCCATGTGATCCTGGTGGGGGATTCCCTGGGGAATGTTGTCCAGGGAAAGGCCAATACCCTGCCGGTCACCATGGATGAAATGATCTACCACACCCAGATGGTGGCCCGGGCTACGGAAAACGCCCTGGTGGTGGGGGACATGCCCTTCATGTCCTACCAGACGAGCATCAAACATGCCATTAAAAACGCAGGCCGCTTTCTAAAGGAAGCCGGGGCTGCGGCCATCAAACTGGAAGGCGGGGCTACCGTAAGCGAAACCATTCGGGCCATCTCCGCAACGGGGATTCCGGTTCAGGCCCACATTGGACTGACCCCGCAATCCATCCATCAGATGGGAGGGCATAAGGTTCAGCGGGATGAAGACCGGCTCATGCAGGATGCCCTGAAGGTCCAGGAAGCCGGGGCTTTTTCCGTGGTGCTGGAGGGAATTCCGGCGGATATTGCCGGGAAAATCACCAAGGCCCTCACCATTCCCACCATCGGGATCGGCGCGGGACCGGACTGCGACGGCCAGATTCTGGTTTTGCACGACATGCTGGGCCTCACGGACCGGCACCTTCCGAGATTCGTAAAACAATACGCCCGGCTCATGGATAACGCCAAGGCGGCCGTAACCCTCTACCAGGACGAAGTCCAAACCGGCAGGTTTCCGGCCAAGGAGCACTGCTATTAAACCCCCATCGGAGGTGCCTTATGAACAAACCCGGTTTTGCCATTGTAGGGTGCGGACGCCTGGGAACCAACCTTGGAAAGCATTTGGTTCAAGCCGGATATCCCCTCACGGGATTGACCAGCCGAAGCCTGCCTTCCGCCGTGGAGACTGCGGAAATTATCGGGTCCGACTGCTACGGTGAGCCCCTGTGGAAAATGACAAAATCCGCAGATGTGGTTTTTATCACCACTCCGGACGGCATGATTCGGGAAGTTTTCCAAGCCCTGGCGGAAAACAACGGTTTCAAGCCGGGAGCCTTGGTGATGCATTGCAGCGGGGCCCATCCCTCCACCCTTTTATCCTTTGGCAGGGACTTGGATCTTTTCAGGGGCTCCATGCATCCCCTTCAGAGCTTTGCCTCAAAGAACATGTCGGGAAACCCTTTCAGCGGGATCGTCATTTCCGTGGAAGGAACCCCCGAAGCTGTTTCCGTGGCCTCTCAAATGGCCATGGATCTGGGGGCAAAATGCCTCCCGATATCCACACGGGGGAAAACCCTCTACCATGGGGCTGCGGTGGTGGCGTCCAACTACCTGGTCACCCTGATGGATCTGGCGGTTCAGCTCATGAAAACCGCCGGCATTCCATCGAATGAGGCGTACAATGTCTTAAAGCCCCTGATCCTGGGAACCCTGTCCAATATCGAAAAATCAGGGATTCACAGCGCCCTCACGGGTCCTGTGATGAGGGCGGACCTTGAAACCGTTCAGCGGCACATCACAGCCATTCTGGCCCAGGTGCCCGAATATATCGATCTTTATAAAACCCTTGGCCGGTACACCGTGGATATCGCGCAAAAAAAGGAGGCCATTACCCCGGACCAGGCCGGGGACATGAAAAAGCTTTTTAAAACCTGATGGGCTTAAATCAAATGCAGCTCCAATGGCGAATCCAGTTTTTCATTGGCGTTTTTCAACTGGGCCTCCCCGGAAATCACTGCAACGCCCCGCTGGTTTTTGTCGGTTTCAAAATATTTTTCCGCCACATCCTGGACCCTTTCCGGGGTCACGGAGAGTACACCCTCCTTGAACGTCTGCCGGGCTTCATCGGACAACCCCACAATTTTTCTGAAAAAAGCCTTCTGGCCGGAAGCACCGGGGGCATCGGGCCGGTCGATTTCCGAACAGCCCTGAAGAATGGCCTCCTTGATATTCCCCGCATCAAAAGCCCCGGTTTTTATAAACCCCAGAATGCCTTCGAAAACATTCAGGGTCTGAACAATATGGGGATCCCGGTACGACCCCACACTGAAAATCCCCTCCTCAAAATTATACACGGCCATGCCGCCGTAGGCCCCGCCTTTTTCCCGGATTTCCCGATGAAGGTACAGGGCCCGGAGCAATTTGCTGAGCACAAACAGGACGGGTCCGTCTTCATGGAGCATGCCCGCTGTTCTGAAGGATTGGGCCACAAAGGAAACCGCGGAGGTGGTGCTCCAGCCCTCCCGGGGAACCTTCGCATCCAGGGTCAATCCGGAAAAGGAATCTTTTTTGCCAGCAGGGTTTGCGCCGGAAAAAACCAGCTCGGCCAGGGGAATGGCGTGGCTTACAGCATCCTCATCCCCCACCAGGGCGATTTGGACGTTGCTTCCCGCAAACAGGTTTTCCCCAAGGCTTCCCAGTTGTTTCGAAATGCCCTCAAGGCTTTCCCGGTTCAGATCTTCGGTAATTTTTTTAATATACCGCAGTTGATGGATCCCGTGCCACTGTTCGGACAGAAACGCGGCTTTGGAAAAGAATCGGGCCGCAAGGCTCATGGCCAATTGGTGCCCGGCCTGGACCACTCCGGCCTCCAAGCCCGAACGGTACTGAAGCAGCAGGGCTTTGAGCCGGTCCAGATCGGCCATATCACACCGGCCAGCCAGTTCCTTGATAATATCGAAAAGTTTATCCGTGTTCCGATTGAGGCATTTTCCGCTTAAAGAAAAAAAGGGCATGCAGCCATGGGGCGCAACATATCCGGTTCGGGCATGGGCTGCCATGTGAACGCCCCCGGTATAAGCGCTCATGGCTTTGGCCATTTCAACATAATCATGATCCGCTGTTCCCATCTTGGAAAAAACATAGCTGAAAAAGGGGATCAAGGGAAACAGTGCCTGATCCATGCCCTCCATGCCGATGACCGAGGAAAAATAGAGAAGTCCCGAGGTGGGCAGACTGTACACGGTAACGGGTTCCTTGCTCAATCCCGAGGCGGCCACCCGCCTGACCTCGGGCGGAATATCGTCAATCTCAAGGGTGGGCAGACAGGAAAGATCCTCCTTCCCGTCCTGAAGCTGTTCCAAGGCCATCTGATCCTTTTTGATTTTCTCGACGGTTTCCGGCGTTAGAGTCTTTTGCAGGCCGGCCAGCTCCCGGGTCACTCGATCCGTCTCCATTTTTTCCATGGTTGAATCCGGCACCAGTTTCATGAGAACCCGGTGGGGATTCTCCAGGAGGAACCGGCGAATCAATTCCTCAAAATACGGTCCTTGGGCCAGCTCATGGCGAATATGGGCAAGGTTTTCATCAAACTGGATCACGCCTTCCGGGTTCCCGCCGTGAAACCAGCTTCCTGCAAAGATGAGCAGGAGCTGCAACCCATAGGGATACGGAGCGTTGGTGACTTCCTTCCGGTGAAGCTCCATCTGGTGAATGGCGGATTCGATCAGATCCTTTTCTATGCCGTTTTTTTGCAGATCCGTTAGAACCCCTAAAATCAGGTCCTGAATCTTTAAAGCTTCAGATTCCGCCACATCCTTCAATCCGCAGGCAAAGAGGGTGTCCCGGTTGTCCCGGTCAAACCCGGTGCCATCGCTTAAAGCGCTGCCCAACCCCGAGTCAATGAGGGCCTTTCTTAACGGGGAACCGGCATTGCCCAAAAGAATATTCTCCAGAAGAGTCATGCCCAGAACGTTCACGGCATCATTGATATCCGCCGTAAGCCAGGCCAGGCAGACCTGGTTTTTCTTTGCGGGATCTTCCTGTTCGCTCAAGGGATAGGTGAAGCGGAATGTTTTGGGTTCCTGCCATCGCTTCTGAGCCGGCACCTCGGATTCGGGGTCCAGGGCGCTGAATTGCTTGAGCACCTTCTCCTCGATGATCGAAAGATGGTTTTGAAGGGGCAGATTGCCGTAGGTATAAAAAAAAGCGTTGGCCGGATGGTAGAATCTGGCATGAAAAGCCTTGAGCTGTTCATGGGTCAATGCCGGTATTTCCTCCGGATCTCCCCCGGAGTTGTACCGATAGGTGGTGTCCGGATACAGGGCGTTCATGAGGGATCTTGCCATGACCTGGTTGGGTGAAGACATGGCCCCTTTCATTTCATTATACACCACTCCCTTATAAACCAGCTGTTCATCCCGGGCAGGACCTTCCAATTCAAGGCGGTGGCCTTCCTGCTTAAAAGAAAGTTCGTCCAGAAGGGGGAAAAAAGCCGCATCCAGATACACCTCCATGAGGTTGTAGAAATCCTTTTCATTCTGGGAGCAATAGGGATACATGGTCCAGTCCGATGCAGTGAAGGCGTTCATGAAGGTGTTCAGACTTCGTTTGATCATGGAGAAAAAAGGATCGCGAACCGGGTAGTTTTTGGAACCGCAAAGGGCCGTGTGCTCAAGAATGTGGGCCACCCCGGTGGAGTCTCCCGGGATGGTTTTAAAGGCTACGGAAAAGGTGTTTTCAGTATCCTGGTTGCTGATGTGAATGTGTCTTGCCCCCGTGGGCCGGTGGATCAGGCAATAGAGGATTGCCCGAATTTCTTTTAAATGAATGACTTTTTGAATCTCATGGTTTCCCATGGATACGCCTTGGGTCAGCCCCGGATTATTGGGATCTGCTTGCTCGTTCATGATTTTCTCCTGCTTTGCTTGCTTTGATAGTAGAAGGACCCCGGAGTTTTAAACCGTATAAACCCCCCGGTTTTTTCTTCGAATCTTTCCTGTTCGGTTCAACTGGTAGATGATATTGCGCAGTTTTTTTTCATCAAAACCGGTTTTGGCCTGAATCTGGGCAATCCCCATGCCCTGGCTTTCTTTTTTTATGATTTCAAGGACCCTGTCCGATGCGGTGGAGAGATTTTTCCTCTGCTTGCTCAAGGGGGCTCCTGTGGGAGGCGCAGCATTCAACATGGCCTTCATCACCTGCTCCATCCGGTTGATCTGGTCCGAAAGCTTATCCAGATCCTTCTTGGTTGGGATGCTGTAATATTGCAGAAAAAATTTGACCATGCCATCAAAACTTATGGGTTTTCCCTTTTTTCTCGCCATAAGCTCCTCCCTGTTTTTCGAAAAATGATTGTTTCCCGTAGGAATTGACGTTATACAAAACGTCAATTGTTATTTTATGCTAACATGTATGGAGCGAAAAAAAAATAATTATGAAAGAAGAGATGGAATCCACGAGCCCTGAATTCTCCCGCAAGGATAAAAGCATCTCCATGAAAAAAAAAGACCTGCCCCTTCTTGCCCGGATAAAATCCTATTTTAACCCCCAGGATTTTGTAAACCGGTTAAAGCATTTGAACGGAGATCCGCATGATGTGGCCTTGGGCATGGCCATTGGGGTTTTCATCGGAGTGACCCCCACCATTCCCCTGCATATGGTTCTGGCGATTTTTCTCGCTCTTGTTTTTCGAGCCAGCAAGCCTGCGGCCATCATTGGTGTTTGGATCAGCAATCCTGTCACCATTCCCATTTTTTACATCGGCAGTTATAAAGTCGGGGCCTTTATCCTGGGTCACTCCATGCCCTTTGACATGAAATACGATTCCATTGTTGAACTTTCCAAGGTGGGCCTGGACGTCACCCTGGCCATGCTTCTGGGGGGGGTGGTCATAGGAGTTCCACCGGCCATAGCTTCTTATTATATCACTCGAAGGCTGATGAACCACTACCGGTTGAAAAGAGAGCAGCAAAGCAGATGACCTCCCCAAGACATCTTCTCACCGCCTGGGATTTAAAACCGGATAAGAACCTCGGGCAGAATTTTCTGATTCAACCGGCCACGTCTTCGGCCATTGTAAAGGCCTGTGGAATTTCTTCCGAGGATTCGGTTCTGGAAATCGGGGCCGGGTTGGGGGCGCTCACCCTGCCCCTGGCCAAAGCCGCAAAAGAAGTTTTTGCGGTTGAAAAAGATGGAAAACTCGTAGCCCTGCTAAAAAACGAGCTGGCTCTGAACCCCATGGATCATGTGCATATTCTGGAAGCCAGCATTCTGACCCTGGATTTGGACTTCCTGCTGGATAATGTTCCAAATAAAATCATTGTGGCGGGAAACCTGCCCTATAATATTTCTTCCCAGATTCTCATTCGGCTCATGGCCTTTCGCCACCGAATAAAACATGCGGTGGTCATGCTCCAGAAGGAGCTGGCCCTGCGCATCATGGAACCTCCGGGAAGTCGGCAGTACGGCAGAATCAGCGTTATGCTTCAATATTGCGCGGAGATTCAAAAGGTCATGGACGTTCGTGCGGATCAGTTCTTCCCAAAGCCCCGGATCGACTCCCTGGTCCTTATGATCCGGTTTAAAGCCACCCCGGACTTTCCGGCCAAAAACGAGGATTTCTTATTCAAAGTCATCAAGGCCGCCTTCGGCCAACGGCGAAAAACCCTGAAAAACGCCCTTCAAAACAGTGAATTGCAGGTGGGTGGGGAAATGGCGGAAAAAACCCTGGTTCTTTCGGGCATTGATCCGAAAAGAAGGGCCGAAACCCTCAGCGTTGAAGAGTTTGTAAGGCTCAGCAACACCCTGGAGACCTCAAGCTGAGGAAAGGGCCGAAACCGGCAGAATGTTTTTATCGCCAAACCTATCCCGGACCATTCGAGACAAAGCAATAAAAACCTCACTTCCTTCATGGGAGGCTTTTTGCTTTCCATCCGAAAGGGCTTTTAAGCTTTGCGTAACCTCCTGCAGGGTTCCTTTGATTTCACCGGCATACAGTTTAAGTTTATTCTGCATGAGGTTGTACAGGACCACCGAAGTGATCCGGACCCTGCCGTTCTCCGGCGTTTCGATTTGTCCCCAAATATCGTGGTGGAGCATCTGGAATTTTTTCGGCACAGGCTTAAGATCCAATATTTCGGCATAAAGCGTGAGCGCTTCGCGAATGCCGTCCAAATAATCCCTTTCCAGGGAGGAGATTCCGTCCTGCTCGATGGCTTCAATATCCTGTCGCGTGAAGGATAGATCCAGGGTTTCAAGGCATTCTTTTTGAACCCGCCACAAGGAAACCTCTTTTTTACTCACAAGCACATCGGTGTCCCTCAGGATCTTCACGGCATTTCGGATACTGACCATTTCCTTGATCGTGGGACTTTTTCTTAACGCTACGTCGTCCGGGGTCGTGTGATAGATGGGCAGATCATTGTCCAGAACCAGGATTTCGTTCTTTTCCTCGCCGGTTTTCAGGACGAACAATTCAAGGTTTCTAAGCTCCATGGGTTTGAAGGCCGTGTTATGAAGAAGTTTTTTCATGGTCTCCAGATCCAGCTTCGCTCCGCTTTCATAGGTTCCCAGGCTGCCTCGAACAGTTCGTGCCATTTGGTCGATTTCAATTTTTTTCAAAAGATTTTCTATGAATGTCATAACCGCCTCCAACCTTCCGTTATTCCAGCTTTTTAAACTGCAAAGTGTTCAAAAGGCATGATCCGGACCTGTTTATACAATAATCGCAGGTTATAAAAAAGAGATCTTTTCCCTTTTTATTGAAAATGACTATCACCTTGATTTTCTGTTGTCGATTATGTATAAAATTTTTTAAAGTCCGATAACGGCGTTTTTAAATCTTTTTAATTGAAAAAGGACCGAATCATGGAAAAAACCGTGCAACTCATCTATGAAGGAAAGACCTACGAATTTCCTCTCATCACCGGCTCGGAAGGGGAAAAGGCCATCGATATCGGCTCCCTGAGAAAACAAACCGGTCTGGTCACTTTGGATCCGGGTTATGCCAATACAGGAAGCTGTTTGAGCGCCATCACCTTCATGGACGGGGAGAAAGGGATTCTAAGATACCGAGGGATTCCCATTGAAGAATTGGCGGAAAAATCAAGTTTTGTGGAAACCTCCTTTCTGCTGATCAACGGGCACTTGCCCTCTCGCGAAGAACTTAAAAATTTCTCCGTGATGCTCAATGATCAATCCCTGGTTCACGAGGACATGAAAGTTTTTTTCCAGAATTTCCCCAGGGCCTCTCATCCCATGGGGACCCTTTCCTCCATGGTCACGGCCTTGCGAAGCTTTTACCCCGAGCTTCAAAATGTGGAGGAGGAACTCAATATGACGGTCACCCGGCTTTTATCCAAGGTGAGAACCATGGCCACCATGAGTTATAAATTCACTCGGGGGCATACCATTGTTTATCCCAGACCCGATCTGTCCTATTGTGCAAACTTTCTCAACATGATGTTCAACTCCCCGGTCAAACCCTATGTTATTGATGATGACGTTAAAAAAGCCCTGGAGGTTTTCTGGATTCTCCATGCCGACCACGAGCAGAATTGCTCCACCTCCACGGTTAGAATGGTGGGCTCCGGCCAGGCCAATTTCTATGCCTCCATCTCCGCAGGCATGTCCGCCCTCTGGGGACCTCTTCACGGCGGCGCCAACCAGGCGGTGATTGAAATGCTGGCCCAATTGCACAGGGAAAAAGGGAGTGTCAAACAAATCGTGGCCCGAGCCAAGGACAAAAATGATCCCTTCAGATTGATGGGCTTCGGCCACCGGGTCTATAAAACCTATGATCCAAGGGCGAAAATCATCAAAGTTCTCGGGGACAAGCTTTTGGACAAGCTGGCCGTTTCCGATCCTTTGCTGGATCTTGCCGTGGAACTGGAAGCCGTTGCTTTAAGTGACGATTATTTCATTGACCACAACCTTTATCCCAATGTGGATTTTTACAGCGGGATTGTTTTGCGGGCCATCGGTATCCCCACGAACATGTTCACCGTGATGTTCGCCATCGGTAGACTTCCCGGGTGGATCGCCCAATGGAAGGAAGGTTTTGACGACCCCAAGGGTAAGCTGAACCGGCCCAGGCAGATTTATACCGGCAACAATGAGATGCACTATATTCCCATTGATCAAAGATAACACCTTCACTTTATAAGGACGGCCAGGCATGGAACATGATGCATAATCAAACCAACAAGCAAATTCTGGTCATCGATGATGAGGAAAACATTCGTCAGATTCTCTCCATTATTCTGACCGATGCGGGATATGGCGTGGATATCGCCGCAGACGGTGAGACCGGAATACGGAAGGTCGGCGAAAAGGTCTATAACTTTATTCTCTGTGACATTAAAATGCCCAATATGGACGGCATCACCTTTCTGCAGACAGCGGGAGATTTGATTAAACACACCACCGTCATCATGATGTCCGCCTTTGCCACCATGGATCGAGCCCTGGAAACCATTAAGATGGGGGCCTACGATTATGTCCAGAAGCCCTTCCATGCAGAAGAGATTATTCTGGTTCTCAAAAAAGCGGAAGAAAGAGAACAGCTTCGAAGGGAGAACGTCGCCCTGAAAGAGCGGGTCAAAGAAATCGAACAGAACTTTGAATTCGGAACCATGGTTGCCAAAAGCAAGTCCATGCAGGCGGTTTTTGCTCTGGCCAAGAAAATGGGGCAGAACGACACCACGGTATTAATCTCAGGGGAAAGCGGCACTGGAAAAGAGCTCATCGCCAAGGGGATTCATTTTAACGGAAAAAGATCGGAAGGCTCATTTGTGGCCGTGAATTGCGGGGGCATCCCCGAAACCCTCCTGGAAAGCGAGCTCTTCGGGTATAAAAAAGGGGCCTTTACCGGTGCGGATAGAGATAAAATCGGCCTTTTCGAGGAGGCTGAAGGCGGCACGATTTTTCTCGATGAAATCGGTGAAATGCCTCTTTCCCTACAAGTCAAGCTTCTTCGAGCCCTTCAGGAAAGGGAAATTCGGCAGATCGGCGGGTCCAAAACCAAAAAAATAGATGTCAGGGTCATTACAGCCACGTCCAAGATCTTGGAAGATGAGGTGAAAAAAGGGGATTTCCGGGAGGATCTATACTACCGGATTAATGTGGTGACCATTAAGCTTCCTCCCTTGCGGGACCGGGTGGAGGACATTCAAATTCTCACCGATCTTTTTGTAGATCAGTTCAATAAAAAGCTGGGCCGCGACATTCAGGATATCTCTCCGGGCGCCATGAGCATGCTTGTAAAACACTCCTGGCCCGGAAATGTCCGGGAACTGGAAAACGCCATTGAAAGAGCCGTGGTGCTTTCCGAGAAAAAAATTATTCTTCCTGAACACCTGCCTGAAACCATGGGGGCCAAAACCGGGTCCAGGCGAATTGATGACCTCTTTGAGGGATTTTCCGTAAAGCAGGCCCAGAAGATCATGGAGAAACGGCTGATTTCAAGGGCTTTGGACGCCACCGGTGGAAACCGGACCAAGGCGTCCCGGCTTCTGGAAATCAGTCACCCTTCCCTGCTGAGCAAGATGAAATTATACGAGATACACAAATAACACCGGACGGGGCTCAAATCTTTCACGCCACGGACTCTATGGTTCTGTGGTTTGCCTGATGGGGGATGAGCAGTTGAAGAGCCTTGTGGGTGAGCCCGCTTTTTACCAAAACCTTGGCCGACACAAGGGGAGGGTAACTATTTACGGCTGTTGATCTTTTTTCTTAATTTGCCGGAACATTTGAAGGTAACAACCTTTCTCTCTCTCAGAAGAAGGTCGCTGCCTGTGGCCGGGTTCCTGCCACGCCTTTTGTTTTTGTTTTTCACACAAAATTTTCCAAAACCGGAAATGAGGACATCATCATCATTTTCAAGATTGCTTTTGATAATTTCAAGCAGAGATTCAATGACTTCGATTGACTTCTTTTTTGAAAAACCCAGTTCATGAATTTTCATCACGATTTCATTTTTTGTTAAAGCCATTTCGCCTCCTGGAATGAACGCCGATTTCTTAATCAAGAATTTTATTAAGTTAATAGCTTGAAATATTTATTAATGCAATAGGAAGATTAGGGTTCTGGTTTTTCCTTGGAAGTTTTTATTTCCTCTTCCGCCTGTGGGTCCTTGTCCTTGGGAAAAAACGTCTCTATTTTTTTTAAAATATTTTTTATTTCCAGGGAAATTTTATCGATTTCTCCGGCAATTTCCATATCAAGAGGATCCTTCATATCACATTGTCCTCGTACAACCTTTTTAGCAGCTAAACGTAACTATCTAATAAATAAACGCTATTAGCAGCCATGTCAAGAAAGGAAAAGGGGTCAGATTTCCTTTTCGGAAACCATGCGGTTTTTCCCCGTGTTCTTGGCTTTGTATAATGCCTTATCGGCCCTGCTTATCACGGTGCCTTCCGTGTCCCCTTTAGCAGACTGAGCCACTCCGATGCTCACGGTGACTTTGATTTCTTGTCCGCCGGTTGAAGAAACGGCATATCGGGTGGAGGCCAGGGATTTGCAAACTTCCTTGGCCTTTTTCATCGCTGTTTTTAAAGGGGTTGCAGCAAGAATCACCGCAAACTCTTCACCTCCGTAGCGGGCACTGAAATCATCCGTGCGAAAAACACTCAGGAACTTTCTCACCACGGCCAGGATCACGCGATCCCCCACCGGATGACCGTACTGGTCGTTAATTTTTTTAAAATCATCAATGTCGATCATGAGAAGAGAAAAAGCACCATTACCCACCGCCTGGTTATCGATCATCTGCTTGATTTTACGATCAAAAGCCATTCGATTATAAATTCCGGTGAGGCCATCCCTCAGGGATTTTGATTCAGCTTTTTTCAGCGCCTCTTCAAGAACGCTGACTTTTTCAGAAAGCAGAGATATCTGTTGGGTATCCTTTTTCTGTTTCTCATTCACGGCGGTTCTGATTTCAGAAACTTCCTGCTTGATGGAATTTTTAATAATTTTGATATCATCCAGGTCCGTTAGTTTTTCGATGCGGTCTGTTTTTTCCTGAATTTTTTCATGGTATTCCTGGTTATCCGCTCCAATATCCGCCATGGCCGTGGTAAGAAGCCCGATAATCTCCTTGAATTCTTTTTCCCGGTCTTCCAGGTATTGTTTGTAGCGTTGAATAAAATCCAGAATTTTCTTCTTGGATTTATCGTACAGGGATTCCTTTTGGGGAACCTTTTTCTCCCCCGCGAGCTCTTCCATGAGAGAGTCGATGTGTTTGGAAAAGCCTTCGGTATCCATTTCCTTGAGGTGCAGGGGGAATTGCTTGACAAACACCAGCAGGCTGCGAACCGCGCTGAAATAAAATACTTTTTCCTCATCGCTCCGGAGCAGCTTTTCCTGAACCGCCTCAACATCCAAAACATTTTTAGTCTTTTTTTTTGAAAACAAACCCATGGTTCTTCTCCTGAAATTGATTCTGAGATTCCAATTCCATGTTATTTTATAGAAATGGGTTCGCCTATTTTGGGCACAATCGCATGATATCCCTTTTCATTTAAAAAATCAGCAAATGCGATGGATTGGTCTTCCTCGCCGTGAACCACGACGATTTTCCCGATGTTCAAACCCGATTCTTTTAGAAACTTGAACATATCGTTTCGATCCCCGTGTGCACTAAACCCTCCAATTTTTTTCACCCGGGCTTTCAGGGGATATTCCTTGTTGAGCAACTTCACCACCGGGGGCAAACCGGTTCGCCCCGATTTTTCATAGGCGGACCCCAGCTCGAGAATTCTTCTGCCCAGAGTATTCTGGGCCATGTACCCCACAATGAGAACGGTATGGACGGGGTTGTGTATCTTCCACCGCAGATGGTGCAGAACACGGCCGGCTTCGCACATGCCTGAGGCTGCAATCACAATGTGAGGGCTTGTTTCACGGTTCAAGGCCATGGATTCCTCCACAGAACCTATGAAACGCAGCTCCTTGAAAGCAAAAGGATTTTCACCGTTCTCCAGGAAGGTCTTATGCGTTTCCTTATCATAAATTTCAGGATGCTCTCCGAAGACTCTGGTGAGGTTGGTTGCAAGGGGGCTATCCACAAAAACCGGTACCCTGGGCACCTTGTTTTCATCATAGAGCTCATGGATGACATAAAGCAGCTCCTGGGTTCTCCCGAACGCAAAGGCCGGAATAATGACCGTTCCACCCCGTTCAACCGTTTCGTTAATAATTTTGGCCAGGGCGGGCTTGGTATCCCCAACCGGCTCATGGAAACGGTTTCCGTAAGTGCTTTCCATGAGGAGAAGGTCAATATTCTTGTCTTCTTCCAGGAAATTCAGGCAGGGATCCCGAATGATGGGTTTGTTGAAACGTCCCAGGTCCCCGGTGTAACCGATTCGATATTCCCTGCCGTTTTCCCTTATGCGGAGAAGGGTAAAAGCTGATCCCATGATATGGCCGGCCTCGTAAAAAATACAGGTGGTGTTTTTTCCAACAGATACGGGATGACGATAGGGAATCCCCTCGAAATACCCGAGGGCTGCTTCAGCATCTGCAGCCGTATAGAGGGGTTTGATATCCTGGAGATTATACTGACTGATCAGTTGATCGATGGCCGCAACGTTCAGGCGATGCCCTTCCTGTTTAAGCCTTTTCTTGATTTCACTTTCCTTGTTGGATCCTCCCTGAAGGCGCCTTAACGCTGACCGGGCTGTCTTGTAATTGAGATATTCGGCGTCGGACTCCTGAATATGTGCGGAATCCATTAAGAGAAATTCGCTGGTGTCTGCTGTGGCTCGGGTGCAATAGATTCTGCCGTTGAATCCTTTTTTGGTGAGCAGGGGAATGCGACCGGAATGGTCGATATGGGAATGGGAAAGAATAATGCTGTTCAGAATACCGGGATCAATGGGCATCACCCTGTTTTTCTCGTCGGATTCTTTTCTTCTGCCCTGAAACATGCCGCAATCAAGCAGAATGCGATCCTCTTCTCCACAAATGAGGTGCATCGATCCGGTGACTTCCCTAACCGCTCCATAACTCGTTAAATACATGAATTTTCCTCTCTCAGAATGGTCCAGTTGATAATCTGTTTCGAGCAAACAACGGCGGCCGTGTGCCCGTTAAAAACCATATTTTCAATCTGCCACGTTTTATTTTGAAACCGGATCATGAGATTCCGGCTGTCTATTATGTCTGTGACCCTGCATTTGAGCAGGTCCCGAATGCCCGTTCCATTGGCCTTGATCACAGCCTCCTTTGCCGTCCAAAAACGGAAAAAAAGAGCCTTCTCCGGTTCTTTGCCAAGTGCCCATTCTTCTTGAGAAGCTGTTTTTTTAAAAAGCCCCGGGCTTATTTCCCGAAGTTGCTCAATGTCGAGACCCACCGGGGAGTTGGAAACCACGCCGCCCACATAAAGGGGTTTGTGGGACAAAGACCAGAAATAATCACCCGATGGAAGGGGAACGCCATTTTCGTCTTTTTCAAGTTTCCCCAGCCGGATTCCGCTGAAATCAGCGGACAGTCCGAGGGCCTTTCGAGCGTGATCGCTGAGAAACTTCACTTTTTCCCTTCCCGAAAGACCTTTTTTTTCTTCAGGCACGGCCAGGATCACAGGGTTTAAGATCTCCAATCTCCATCCCCCTTTTAATCCAGAGCGGTTAAAACCATTCTGCAATCCGCCACGGTTGTGCCTTCCCCATCCCCATGGACCCGCAGCGGATTAATGTCCATTTCCTTGATTTCCGGATGGTTGATGGATAAATCCGAAAGCCTGACCACATCCTTTTCAATGGCGGTGATATCCGACCGGGGCTTGCCCCTGAATCCTTCCAGGAGTTTGAAGGATTTGATGGACCGTACCATTCTTCGGGATTCGTTTCTCTGAATGGGGGCCAGCCGGAAGGCCACATCCCTTAAAACCTCCACAAAAATACCACCGAAACCGAACATGAGAAGCGGCCCGAAAATGGGATATCGGCTCACGCCCAAAATTACTTCATCCCCCGGAGGAGCGAATGCCTGAACAATCACTCCATCAATAACGGCATTGGCATCATAGGCCGCAGCATTTTTCAAGATTTCCCTGAAGGCGGCTTTAACTTCATCAATGTTTTTCAGGCCGACTTTTACGCCGTTTGCATCGGATTTGTGCAGGATCTGAGGGGAGGAAATTTTCATGACCACCGGAAAACCTATTTCTTCCGCCAATGAAACAGCTTTATCTTCATCAACAGCAAGCCGGGTGGTCAGCACCTTGAAGCCGTAACACTTGAGGATTTCATTGCCTTCCAGCTCACCGATGCGGGTTTTTCCCTTTGCAAGGCAGTCCGCAATGATTGCCGCAGCCCTTTCCCGGTCATGTTCCAAGGTAAACTGGGCCAGGTGCTGACGGTTCAGCCAGTTTGAGTATCTGTATAGGGCTCCGAAGGCCTTGGCCGTATCTTCAGGGAATCTGAAAACGGGAATCCCGTTTTCCTGAAGATACTGAACGCCTTTGGATACATCGAAAATCCCCATGAAGCAGCATAAAATGGGTTTATGGGTCCGTTTTGCGATTTTGGCCACAGCTTCGGCGGTTCCCAGGGCATTGGTCATGGACTGGGGGGTTAAAATCACCAGGGCTCCATCCACGCCTTCATCTCGAATGACAGCGGCAAGAGCGTTTTCATACCTTTCCTTTGAGGCATCCCCGATAATATCCACGGGGTTATGGAGATTGGCCGTGGACGGAAGGTGACTGGCCAGGGTTTCAACGGTTTCCTTTTGCAACTGGGCCAAACGCAATCCCGAGTTCAGGGTCATATCTGTGGCCACAATACCGGGTCCCCCGGCATTGGTCACAATGGCCACCCGGTTGCCCATGGGAATTTTTTTTCGGTATTTCCCCAGGCTACTTTCGTTACGATATGCAAAAACACCTGCAAAATCAAATAGTTCGTTAATGGTGCTCACCCGGATTATGCCTGCCTGCTGGAAAATGGCATCGTATACCGCTTCGGATCCGGCCAGAGACCCGGTATGGGACGCTGCGGCCTGGGCCCCGGCAGACGTGGTTCCGGATTTGATCACCAGAATGGGCGTTGGCCGGTCCCCGGAGGTGATCTTCTTCACCTGTTCTATGAATTCCGGCCCCCTTCGCAGCTCTTCCAGATAAATCATGATCACTTCGGTGTCCAGGTCATTGTGCAGATAATTTAGCAGATCCAACTCGTCCACATCCGCTTTGTTGCCGATGGAGATGAATTTTGAGAAACCGAAATCCTTTTCTGCGGCAAAATCCAGAACCGCAGTGCACAAAGCCCCGCTCTGGGAAATGAATGAGATATTGCCGGGCTTGGGCATTCGGTTTGAAAAACTTGCGTTTAAGGATACATTCGCCCGAGGGTTGATGACCCCTAGGCAGTTGGGCCCCACAAGGCGGATTTTAGCCTCCCTGCAAATCGATACGATACGGTTTTCAATTTCAAGTCCACCTTTGCCCACCTCCCGGAACCCCGCCGAAACGATGACGATTCCCTTAACGCCTTTTTCCGCCGCTTCGGTGACGGCTTTAAGGGACTGTTCCGGAGGCAGAATCAGAATGGCCAGATCCACGTCGTCCGGAATGTCGGTAAGGGAGGGATAGGCCCTGACGCTCAGAATGGACCGGGCCCTGGGATTCACCGGATACAGGATTCCGGTAAACTGGCCTTTGAGAATATTGGCAAAAATATCGTGCCCCACCTTGCCGGGAGTTGTGGATGCGCCCACCACGGCAACGGATCCGGGAGAAAAAATGGCATTTAAACTTTCCATGGTTCACCTTTCCAGTTTGAGAATTTCTTCATAAAGGATTTTTCTGGAGACATTATACCTTCCTGCCAAAATTTTTACGAGATCAGAGGGACTCACCTTTGTTTTTGATAGAAGATCGGACATTTCAAGGCGGATTGCCTCCATGGAAACCGGCTCTTCATCCCCACCTGCAATTAAAAGCGTGCATTCCCCTTTGACCTCCGCTTTTTGTTCCAAAACCGCCAGAATCTGAGACAATTCGCCGCGAATGAATTCTTCATGCATCTTGGTCATTTCCCTGGCCAACATGCCCTTTCGATCGCAATCCGCCGCGATTAATTCCCTCAACAGCAGCTTTATACGTTTCGGAGATTCATAGAGGACAACGGTCCGTTTTTCCTTTTTAATGGCCTCCATCTGGGCCTGTCGTTTTTGGTGTTTTTTTGAGAGAAAGCCCATAAACACAAAAGCATCCGTGGGCAGTCCCGAAACACTCAGGGCCGCTCCGGGGGCGCTCACCCCTGGAATCGGCACCACAGGGATATGATTTTCAATGGCGGCTTTAATCAGGTCATATCCTGGATCGGAAATGGTGGGAGTACCGGCATTGGAGACCAGGGCGATGGACTCTCCTTTTTTCAGCTTTTCAATGAGCATGGGGGTTCGCCCGGCTTCATTGTGCTCATGGTATGAAATCATGCGGTTTTGAATTTGGTGCAGTGAAAAAAGCCTCGCGGTATGCCGTGTATCCTCTGCGGCAACCCAATCTGCCTTTTTCAGAACCGCAAGGGCCCTGAGGGTGATGTCGTCTTTATTCCCGATGGGGGTGGCGACAATGTAGAGGGCACAGGGCAGGATGTCGCCTTGTTTTTCATGTAAGGATGAGTTCAAAGGCATTTTTCACAAGCTCTATGTTAACATTACTGGTTCTCGTAATCACCACCACATCAAACCTGGCCCTTTTATCCATTTGCCGGGAAGCTTTCAGATAGCTTAGGGCAACCCTGGAAATTCGAACCTGTTTTTTTCTGGTAACGGCATATTTGGGGTTTCCAAAGCGGTCCGACCTCCTGGCTTTCACCTCAATAAAAGTCAAAATACCCATGTCTTTTGCGATAATATCGATTTCTCCGAGCTGGTTTTTATAATTTGTTTCAAGAA
>VMSV01000206.1 GCA_013791935.1 Desulfobacteraceae bacterium
TCCTTTATGGCAAATTCACGTGTTTTTTGTTGAATTTCGATCTGCTTCTCGGATAAATGAAAATTTAACATAAAGACCTCCTTATTCGGGGAACGCATGAATGATCTTCTGTCATTCATTTTGCATAAAGTAAATCCTGAGTTATATACAAAACAGGATGGGTTTTTAAGTGAGAACGATGTAAATGAGACGCAGCCGTTAAGAATTCAGCAGATCCATTATTTCCCCGGTATGTTTGGCCGCATCATTTTCACCAAGCTTAATTAGATGGGCTAAATAGTGTGGATCAAACATAACCATGCTCAACCAATCCGAGCTTGATGTTTCATTGGTACCGGTACCACGGAATAGATACCGGAAAAGGTAGGGCAATTCCGGCTCAAATCGCGCCGCTATTTCCCCCAGGTCTTCTGAAGGACGCATTATAAACGGATAAACCACGCTCCGGTCACCATGCTGTTCTTCCGGGATCTGCTCGAGTAAGAGATTGATACGCTTCAGTGTTCGGACATCTTGGTCCAGAGCATCCAGAAAGATGGAACTCATTAGAGTGCCTGCAATTTGGGCAGGTGGCGGATATCCGGCACCTGCGGGTAAGTTCCCTTCTTGTTTAGGTCTGAGGTGACGCGTGGGGATAGCAATAATTCGCTTTGCACCGAGATATATCGCCGGTGAAAGCGGTGCGGATTGCCGTATACCGCCATCGCCGTACCATGCATTTCCAACTTTCACCGCCGGAAAAAGTAATGGCAGGGAAGCTGAGGACATAATATGATCAATGGTAATATCCGCGAGTTCACTCTGTCTCCAGGGACGTTCCCACATTCTGGTTTCTTTTCCCATCACCCATGTCACGGCTTGGCCGGTGGCATAATTCGTGCCGGTAATTGCAAATGCTTTTAGTTTCCCCTGCTGTAGATTTTTACAGATTCCGGCAATCACATCTCCTTGCGGCAAAAGGGCTCTTTCCAGCAATTTTCGAAGCGGTGCTGAATCCAACAAGCTTTTTGCTGACGATTTTTTCCTTGAAATCCCACCTGAAAGAAGACGAGTTCCCCACCTGAAAACATTTCGGATAAGTTCCCAAGTGTCCACACAAAATACCTGATCAACGGAAAGTCCAAGCCATAGGTCTGACAATTCTTCCACAGCCTCAGTAAAAGTACCGGTATGATTTGCCAGAAAGGCTGCGTTAATCGCTCCTGCAGAAACTCCGGTGATAATGGGGATGCTAATATCAGGGAAATTCCGGGCAAGGCATCTCAAAAAGCCGACCTGATAGGCAGCTCTTGCTCCGCCGCCGCTTAGAACGAGTGCTAATCGATTGCCCTCACCGGCCATAATATGGAGTCCTCCAGAAGAAAAAGGCAATAATGGATATTTGTTTGGTTCCTAAAACTTGCCAAAACTAATTTAAATTAACAATGATGGCAAATCATTTTTATTTTTATATGATCGTTCAGAAAACAACAATACCCCCAAGTTTGAACAACCCCACAGCCAATCTAAGAGGGATACCAGTTACACGCTTTCAAAGGATTAAAGGATAAGATCTTGCTTTTAGTAATGACTGGAAAATAGTAATTTTTAGGGCAGGTATGGGTTTGCCAAAACAATCTGGTTTATATCAGTATTTTTTTGATGAGCGAATATTGTTCAATAAAAATAATCGTCCGCATTTTGCCCTTGCATGTGGGGCAAACCAACGAACCTGTTTCATATATTTTTTGGATCAGATGTGGCCAGTTTTTTCGAAAGGATTTTTCGGATACCTCCGAATCGCCAATCACAGGAACAATGTGGTCCTAAAAAGCATCGTGACTCTGCTTGGTTTGAGTTTTGGAAAAATCTGAAAGAAGGGTATAAATGGTTTGAAAAATACGGTCTGCAAACGGCTGTATGGATTTATAATACGTGTTATGTTTTTGCCCAATGCCAATCCCAATCCTGACATTCCATTTATGATGGTCATATCCAACAAGGACACGCCTTGCCTTCACATTTTAAATAATGACAACGCGTGTCCCCATGTGTCGTTTTCATCCGGAAAAGTCGAGAAAAGGACTGGATAACCGTCATAATTTATTGTAGGAAATCGGCGTGGCTGATATCGTGAGGTCTTCTGTTTCAAAGTCAGGCGAATCGGAAGAAAAAGATTTTGTTTTAATTTAATTCGTAGCTTTCAGTAATGTATCGATGGTGAAGACAACCTCCCGGCCCCAATCATCCCTTTCTGTCCAAGTGTCACCTGCTTTTGTGCTTTCAACATTGGTGGCTGTTGCATCAAGATCATCACTAAAATTGATGGTAACAGAAACCTCACCATCAAGAAGAGATAGATCTGCTAAAAGGCCATCAGCAATAAGATCTTCGGCAGCGCTAACAGAATCAGCTGTTATTTCTGTAGTGCCCATATCATCATCAAATACCATTGTTGCATGGGGAGTGTCGGCCACCATTTCATCGATCATGGCATAGATTTCTGCATCAACGATGTCCTCAGCAGGGTGATGCGCCAGGGCCAGACCAAAGGTAAACGCGATACAAAAGGCAATAATAATTACACTTTTTTTCATGGTAGTCCTCCTTTTTTAAATAGTCTCGCTTCGAAGGCTTTTATGCCTAAAACGAAGTGGGCAGGAAAGGACAGTAGAACTTACCCAGGGTATCAATTCAATTAAGATGATTCCTGGTTTGCTCTTTCTGTCGGTTATAATTTGTTAAACACAACCCCCAAAAAAAGGTTACAGTATTTCCCCATTTATATGAATTGAATATAATCCGGATGCAAAATTACATGCGTGTATCCATTTCCCATCCAAGAATGGATTGAGGTGCCGGGCATGCTTGCTGAGGGGGGGCCGGAATGGCCATTTGGTTTCGGCAACTCAAACATGTCTTGGTGACAAGTATTGGACAATAAAAATAAAATGGGATAAAAATACAGGCAACTGAACTGATGAATCACCAATGGTTTCTCATGAATTGTTTAACCTGTATAAAAAACCGACTCAAATTGAGAGTAGAATTTCGTGAGAAACATACCGCCAGATTTCTAAAACACAGCTTTTAATTATATCTGATAACTTAAGTCGATAATTTATCGATATAGCCGAAAAGGAGGGGCAGAAAATGGATGAAGCTGCATTGCTGGAAAGGATAGACACTTTGGAAAAGGAAGTCCAGCGGCTGAAAGATGTTGAGAAGATAAAGAACCTGCAAAGGGCCTATGGATATTATATTGAAAATTGGATGGCCCAGGAGATTATCGACCTTTTTTCGGACGGTCCGGATGTTTCCTTAACTTTGGCGGCCGGCACCTACCTGGGCAAAGACGGGGTTTGCAAATATTTTGAAAGAGCAGACAATAATAATCCGGAATTTATGCACCAGGTCATGCAGCTTTCCAGCATCATTACCGTTGACCCGGACGGTACCACCGCCACCGGCAGGTGGTATGGTTTTGGCGCGGTGGCTATGCCCGCTGGAAATGGGGTTAATGAATTGTTTATGGGCGGCACCTACGAAGGCAAGTACGTAAAAGAGGATGGTGTATGGAAGTTTAAAGCGCTTCGATTTGACATGAAATACACGGCAACCCCGGATAGAGGATGGGTCAAGCCGGATCGAAAAATCACATCCGGAAATGTGCCCCCGGAAGGACGTCGGGACTTAGAGCAACTAAAAGCGGATATACCAAGGGAAATTTCCAGCCGATATCCATCCGGCTACATTTTACCCTTTCATTACAACCACCCGGTCACCGGCAAAAAAACCAGTGAAGAAAAGAGAAATGAAAAGCGGACAAGCAAGTAAAAGCCTATCGCACGCTGCGCAGAATAATCCGCATCAATGCTGACAGTAAATTTCACAATGGGCACGCAAAAGAACTCCGTAGAATTCATCGGAGGGCATATTGAAAAAAATAGTGTTATCCGGAAACAGTGAAATTTGGTTCTGATTACCTGTCAGGCCGTAGCTTTACAAACAACGGCGGGCCTTTTGGCGAATACGCAGGTCTGGGTCAAAAGGTGCTGTTTCCAGACAGATACTAATTAAAGATCCGTGATCTTTTTTAGTGTGGAGATGATACAGCAAAAACTCATGTTCTGAACAACCGAACCTAAAACTGCCCCTTAAAAACCAAAAACTCAGCGAACCAGATGATCGGTTCGCCGAGAGTGATGTTTGCCTCCCCAGTAAGGACAATTCCGGGTACTGGGAAGAGACTATAATGATATTATAAAACTATTGATTTGCCACAGAGGGATGGAAATTTATCCCTGACATAATCCGGCTTTTTCCGAGCATCAATAGTTAAAATCTATGTTGACAAAATTTGATTTAAAAATTAAAATTGTGGCATAATGCATCAAATAGATGTAAATAGAATCAAATTGAGTTGATCATTGGAGGCAACATGGCAACCAAATCTTTACGAATAGATGAACGTCTGGTTATCCAAGCCCAACGAGAAGCCAAGGTGCAACATAGATCCATAAACGGCCAAATTGAATATTGGGCGAAATTAGGTAGAGCCATTGCTTCAAAAATCAGCGCTGCTGATGCTTTTTCAGTAACTCAGGGCCTGAAAGAAATTTGCTTGGAAACACCTAAAAGTATTTCTATCGATCCAAATGCTGTTTTGAATGAGCTTGAGGCTGATAGGGCAAAAGGATTCTCCGACAAGCCGGTAACGTCTGCTCCTTTCTATTTTGAAGCAAGCGATAGCAAGCCCGGCTTTATTGATAAAGTTAATACGAAGACTGGAGAACGACAGACAGGAGAATTTCAGAACGGTAAATTTGAGGCCATTTAATGTCTGATACCAAACAACTCTGGGTTTTAGCCGGAGGAAATGGCGCGGGCAAAACCACATTCTACAACCAATATCTGTTTAAATACGGTATAAAGTTCATTAATGCGGACTTGATAGCCAAAGCAATTAATCCGAATAATCCGGAAGAGTATAGTTATGATGCTGCGACATTAGCGACAGAAATGAGAGAAGATATGATCAAACAGGGCATTTCTTTTTGCTTTGAGACCGTCTTTTCGCATGAATCAAAAATTGATTTTATAGCTATGGCCAAAGCTCACGGATATGCGGTTATTCTGGTTTATATCCATTTGATTGACTCAAGCCTGAATGAAGCCCGTGTACATCAACGCACCTTTGAAGGTGGGCACGATGTACCCGTGGAAAAAATACATTCACGCATCCCAAAAACCATGAAACACATCAAGACTGTCTTGCCTTTAGTGGATGAAGCCTGGATTCTTGATAATTCTTCAGAAAAAAACAGATTTCAACAGATTCTCATTATGAAATCCGGACAATATGAGAAAAAGGTAGATCCCTTACCCAAGTGGGCGATGGACCTGCTTCCTTTTGTATAAAAAATCTTCAGGCGCATTCATTGGGATTAGATTTGAAGGATGGTTACGCAAAAGGGCATGACCGAAAAAAATAAAGCCGTGTAAAAACCGGGCTTTTATTGTCTGGCTCCCCAAGCCCATCGTGTTCAACCATTTTCATCGTTGATAAATTGGAGGTTAATCTCTTTGAACCACATTAAAACACCTGTCAGGCGGGATTCAAAGTCTTCTATTTAAAGGGGGAATATTTTTTATTGTAATTAGGGCGTTAGATTTTCTCTTTAAAAAATGGGGATATTTGTGACACCCGTTAAAGGGCGGGGCAAGGGAAAAAATACCTGCCCCGAGCAAAAATAGATATTTTTCACTTGGCCTTTACTCCCGGCCGAAGAATACCTCTTCCGAGGTATAGGTGTCAGGCCGTGATTTATGATTAAAATACGATTCAAGATCTGACATCAGAAATTTCTGTTTTGCCCATTTTCAGCAATGATAAAATGGAAATTTTTCACGGTTCGGATTTAGGCTTTGGCAAATGAATGAAGAATAATAGTTTGTGCAGTTAAAAAACCAAAACAATCAAAGTGGTTACACATTAGATCGCGGGTTCTAATCCCACCCTCCCGCTCCACCCTATCAAATGACGGAATAAACCACTTCCATAGAATCCATAGCTTCATACCATTCAATTTTGAGCACAAAGTGTCCCTATTCATCGGGGTGCTATTTCGGGTATCGATTCATAGAAAATAGTGTCTGCAAAACGTCTGCAACAATGGCTTGATTTGACCAGATTTGACCATCTTCGAGGTATAAAGCAAAAACAGACCCAAGGCATAATGTCTTGAATCCGCTTAGCATACTGAGTGCCCCCGGCATGAATCGAACATGCGGCCAACAGATTAGGAATCTGCTGCTCTATCCCCTGAGCTACGGGGGCGTAAGGATTGAAAGTGAACGTTTCTTACGTCAATTCAGGTGCCTTTGCAAGCTTTTTCCAGTGTTTTTGAATCCTGATCTTGTGCTTGCAAGTCGCTGGTGTTGACCCGTCTAAATAGATTCCATCGAGACCCGGGGCCCCTGCTGGAGGATTATTACCTCCCTGGATATTACCCCTTCAGGGCATGTTCAATCTCGGATTTTACAGGATCTTCTTCCTGGTTTAAAAATCCGGTCAAGGCTTGCCTGGCCATTTTACCGCCGATTCTTCCCATTGCCCAGACAATCATTCCTTTGACCCTGGCATCCTCATTCTCGCCAAAGGCCCGAATGAGATGAGGGATATGCTCGGGGTTCAGGGCATTTCCCATGGCCCGGGCGGTGTTCATTTTCCAAAGCCATAAATTTTCTGAACCGATGTAAAACATGTGGGGCTTTATTTTTGCCTCGAAATAGGCCTTGTCCATGTGGAGCAGGCGGGTCAGTTCAAAATCATCGGCCTTGGACGCAACCCTTTGATTGATTGGCAATGCCCTGGTTTTCCAGGCAGCGTTTCGAGGGCAGACATCCTGGCACCGGTCGCAACCGAAGACCCAGGTTCCCATGGGTTCCCGAAGATCCATGGGGGTGATTTCCGTGGCATAATAAGTGAGATAGGAGATGCATAACCCCGGATTAATTTTCCCGGGTGCGCTTAAGGCCCGGGTGGGGCAGGAGGCGATGCAGGTGTTCCGGCACCAGTCCGGGCAACCCACAAAAACAGAGGGTTCATCCGGTTCAAAGGGGATATCCACCAGAATCGGGATGGGCAAAACCCATGAACTGCCGGCGTTGCATCGATTGGCATACAGGAAATTGTTTTTTCCGAAATTGGCGACTCCCGCCCGGGCAGCGGATAACCGCTGGGGGATATTGCCGGGGACTTTGGATTGAATGCCGTGATTCTTAAGGTATGCCCTGAAGGCTTTGATTCGGGGATAGAGCTTATCCCGGGTGACCCGGTCATCATCCTGGTAGCACCGTCCAAAATGCGATTCCATCACTCGCGGGAAAGACTCCGTGAAATAGCTCTCCAAAAGCACAATGATGGACCGGGCTTGGGGAAATTCATTTACGGGGTCCGTGCCTTTCAGCAGATCCAACCTGGATTGCATGTGCTGATAGTTTTGCATTCTGGATTCCAGGATTTCCCTCTGGGAGTCAAAAGGGTCTGCGGAAGTAAAACCAATATCTGAAAAACCCAGTTCGACCGCTTTGTCTTGAATCTCTTTTTTGGATATCATGGACCATCTCCTTTATGAAATCACACACGGGAAAGAATTTCTTCCAATTTCGTTTTTATGTATTCCACCAAAGCTTCCGCTTTTTCCATTGGGATACGGGGAATGGTTTTGCCAAGACTGGCAACCGTTTCTTCAGGGATATCGGTGATCTTGTTGATGAGAAACTCATCCGCTTCACCATCATCCAATACGTGGCCACAGGCGCCGATGGCTCCGATGAATTCTTCTTTCACAAAAATGGGCACCACCAGTTTCATCAGGCCGGCGTCGCATTCTTCGATGACCGGTTTTCCCGATTGCTTGGCCATGGTGGAAATATTCATATGGGCTACGGCGCAGATGAAAGATTGGCCCTTGCTGGTGTCTTTGATGGCCGGACAGAGCTGATTGGCCCAGTTTTTAAAATCCGTGATGCGGTAACCCGATGGATTGAAGACATTCACATCCAAACCGGATTTTTCATTGATTTCTTTTTCCAGGGTCTTCCATTGTTCCAGGGGCAGGATATCCGTAAGTTCCATGTTATACTCCTATTGCCGGTTGAGGTTCCAACCAATTGGCCAGTTTCTCCAGCCCTTCAGCCGTGGAGACCGTGGGGGAATATCCCAGGTCTTTTTTGGCGGCTGAAATATCAAACCAATGGGAAGTGGAAAGCTCCCGGGCTACAAACCGGGTGATTCGGGGTTCCGACTGTATTTTAAAAGCCGTATAAAAAACTTCCATCAAGGCTCCCAGGCCATAGGCCAGGGAGGCGGGTATTTCTTTTGTGACGGGTGGTTTTCCTGCGGCGGCAAGAATACGATTGATCATATCCCAGACCGGCACCCTGTCGTCCTGACTGATGAAGTAGATATTCCCGGAAAGCCCGCGATTCTCCCGAAGCTTTTCTGCAGCCAGCACATGGGCTTCTGCAGCGTTGTCGATGTAAATGGTGTCTGCGATATTTTTTCCGTTTCCCACCTGGAGGAGTTGCCCGGCCCGGTCAATGATTCGGGGAACCAGATGGTTGTCTCCCGGTCCCCAGATCAAATGGGGCCGAAGCACCAGGGTGAGCAAATCCGGGCTTGCGGCCTTTTTCACATGTTGTTCGGCCAGGGCTTTTGTTTCGGGATAATGGGTTAGAAATCTATCAGGGTAGGGAAGTGTTTCGTTGCCGCCCTCCATGTCCTTCCCGTTATAGACGGCGCTGGCTGAGCTGGTGTAAATGAGGCGGTTTACATGATGTTTTTTGCAGGCTGCCAGGATATGTTGAGTGCCCGTGACATTGGTCTGAAAGTAGTCGTCATAACTTCCCCAGACACCGGCTTTTGCAGCCGAATGATAAATCAGGCCCATTCCTTGGCAAGCCTTATCCACAGCCTTCGGGTCCGAAAGATCCCCCTGAATTTGAGAAACCCCCCATTTTGCCAGTTCAGGATAATCCTGCCTGGAAAAGCTGGTGATGGAATTGAACCCTTCCTGTAAAAGCCTTTGAATAATGGCTTTGCCCAGAAAGCCTCCACCGCCGGTCACGAGTACGGAAGGATTTTCCTGAATAGATCTGCCGGATATCAAAGTTTAGGGCTTTCCCTTCCTGTTCATTTTGCCTTCTGCCCATACGGCCAATTCTTCCCTGAAAATTTTGGCATTGTGGCGAATGTCCACGGGGAAATTGTTGTGGAATAAGACCGTGTGGATATTTTTTGTCAGTTCATTGGCTCTTGCGATCTTAATCAGCTCATCCTTAAGCTGATCCTTGGGAATGAGCCTGGAATTTTTGATGGGCTCAATGCAGATCGCCGGGATTTGATTGGGTCTTTTGCCAATCCCCACCAGGGCGCTCCGAAAGACCAGGGGATGGTTGTTGAAAAGCGATTCGCAGGGAATGGTGTACAGGGGTCCGAATTTTGTGATGACCCTGTGGCACTTCCTGCCGCAGAACCAGAGTCTCCCTTTTGAGTCCTGCCAGGCCAGATCCCCCATCCGGTGCCAGGGCCTGTTTTCACCGGCAATTTTTGCCAGTTTGTCCGCCTTGGCATCCTTGAAATAATGAGCGGTGACCAAGTCTCCTTTTACGATGATTTCTCCCACTTCGCCGGGTTCCACCTGAAGATCCTCTGACCATTTGTCGATGGCCGAGTCCGTGATTCGGATGATTTTTACGTCCATTCCCTGCAAAGGATATCCCACACACAGGCCGTAACCTTTTTCAGAAAGATCTGCGGTTTCGGCGAGAATCTCCCGGCTGTCCATGGAAATGATGGGAACGGCTTCCGTGGCTCCGTAAGGGGTATGGATGAGAGCCTCTTCCGTAAGCATGGAGGAGAACTGTTTGATGTTGGCCGGGAAAACCGGGGCCCCGGCGGACACCACCCTTTTCAGGGAGGGGAGTTTGACTTTGTGTTCCTGTCCGAAGGCTCCCACGGCATTCAGCAGGGCGGGAGATGCGAACATGCTGGTGACGCCATGGTCTTGAATCGCTGAAAGAATATGGTCCGGATTGACCTTGGCAGGTTTTGTGAAATCCATGTCCGGGATTACGGCCGTGATTCCAAGGGCCGGATCAAACAGGGCGAAAAGCGGAAAGGTGGGCAAATCGGTTTCTTCGTCGGAAAAATTAAAATGCTGCCGGATTGTCTGAATCTGGGCGTCAAAGGTTCCATGGGTGTAGACCACACCCTTGGCAGGGCCGGTACTTCCCGTGGTGAACAAGATGGCCGCCGTATCCTCCCTTCGGGTGTTGGCCACGGAAAAGGCCTTGTCCGGCAGGTCCTGAAAATCATGGGTGGAAACGCCGCCCCAGAACCATTTTTTCCCCACGGTTACGCAGGTTTTAACGGATGAAAAATACTTGGGAAAGGCAAGTCGAAGGAGATGGGCCAGGGGAATTCCGATAAAGGCGTCCGGCTGGCTTTCCTGAAGGCAGCCAAGCATGCGTTTGACCCCCATGCCGGGATCCACCACCACGGGAACAGCGCCTGCTTTAAAAAGGGCAAAGGTGAGGATGAAAAAATCAATGCCGGGTTTCACCATCAAGATGGTCCGGTCGCCTCTGGCGAGGCCGGCATTGACCAAAGCCTGGGCGAACCGGTCGGATTCCTTTTCCAGTTGGGAAAAAGTCAGATGGGTGTAGGCCATTCGTCCATGACTGTCCCGGGTTGTAGGACATAACACGGCTTTACGATAGGGAAAATCCAGGGCATTCTGTTTCAAATAAGAGGATATGTTAAAAGCAGCTTTTTCTGCAGAGTCTTGTGGATTCACGATAGCATTTCCATCCTTAACGGCTTTGTAAAAAGGTTTGTAAACGTCTTTCATGGTGCTACAGGGTGTTCTTTCAAAAACATCCGGATTTCTTCCAAGACTCTTTCCGGAATATCTTCCAGAATATAGTGACCGGCATCCTCATAAATTTTTGCCGTGGCCTCGGGAAATCTTCTCACCCATTCCTTGTAATAATCCCGGTCAAATACAAAATCTTTTGCTCCCCACAGGATCAGCATGGGGATATGGGACAGGCCCCCGATCATCCTGTCCGTGGTCTCCACCATATCATAACTTGCATCCGTTTCATATAATGGGATGTCCTGAACGAATTTTAAAGTTGCCAGCCGGTTGTGCCATGAACCATAGGGCGTAAGAAGTCCCTTCCTTATGATGGGGGGAAGTTTTTTGTTGGAAGCCATGAAAATGGCGGAAAGGGCAAAGAGGTTCAACCCCTGGACCATGGGCACGGCAAGCCATGGAAGCTTGCGAATCAACCTGAGTCGAAGAGGAAGGGGTTTCCCATGGGGAGGGAGAAAGGCCGCGGTATTGAGAATGATCAAACGGCCAATTTGTTCAAGATGACGGCAGGCCCAGGCCATTCCGATCATTCCTCCCCAGTCATGAACCACCAGGGTGATTTTTCGGTCCAGGCCCAGGGTTTCCACAAAAGCCTCAAAATCGAAAACCCGGCTCTTCAGGGTAAAATCGTATTCCTTTAAAGATGGCTTATCCGAAAGTCCGCATCCCAGATGATCCGGCGCAATCACACGGTGGGTACCTTTCAATCCCTTGATGAGTTCCCGAAAATAAAAAGACCAGGTGGGATTGCCGTGAACCATTAGAATGGGATCTCCAGAGCCTTCATCCACATAATGATATTTGTGCCCGTTGAGATTTGCGTAATGGGATTCAAAGGGATAGGTTTGCCTAAGGCCATCCATGTCCACCGGGGATGCTTTCTGAAAAAGAGACATCTTACCAGTCCACCCCAAGCATCAGGCAGTTCAAGCCGCTTCCAATACCCAGAAAAGCCACCATGTCACCGGGCAAAAGAAAACCCCTTTCAGCGGCAATGGCTGCGGTGATGGGAAGGGAAACGGTTCCAATATTGCCCAGGAATTTGAACGTGGTGAAATCCTTTTCCGGGGCCAGGTTTACGGCATCCAGAATGTTGCGCTGATGGGTTGCGCCCACCTGATGGCAGATGACCTTGTCCGGCTGATCCGGAGAGAGATTCAGGGTTTTTCTGAAATCCGCATAGGTTTCCATGCCGAGATTCACACCGTTTTGGAGTACTGCCACGGAATCCGTCTCCATGATCTGATCTCCCGAGGAAGGGATTCCCGTATCCGGGCCCCAGATGCATAGTTTATGATGCTGAACAGCGTTTTTTGCAGCGCCGCCTTTTAGTCGGTGACCGGTTTTTGAAAGGGAGGCGTGGGTGAGCAATACAGCCACAGAGCCCGAACCTCCGGTGAGGGTGGCCACGGTTTTTTTAAACGTGTCCATGTCAGGCGAAGCGATCAACCGACGAATGGTGGTGTCCACAATCTGGCGGGCCGATTCGCAGGATACCACAAGACCCGCCTTGATCTGCCCCAGTTCAATGGCATTGGCCACCAGGACCATTCCGTTTAAGATTCCCAGGCAGGCATTGGACACATCATACACCAGGGTATCCGGGCTCAATGCCAGGCCATGGGCCACTGCGCAGGCCGTGGCCGGTTCCAGGTGGTCCCGGCATACGCCTCCGTAAACCAGCATGCCGATGTCGCGGGTTGCAATCCCCGAGGCATCCAGAGCTTTTTTTCCTGCCAGCACAGCCCCCTGGCTCATGGTAAAGCCGGGGTCCCAATAGCGCCTTTCACGAATGCCGGTGATGGCCTCAAGCTGGCCTTTCTGAAACCGCAATTTCTGATAAGCCGGTTCCAGACGACGTTCAAGGTCTTCCGAGGTGACCACATTCGGGGGCAGTTCATACCCGAAGGCTTGGATGAAAACGTTATGATATCTCATATTGCTGTTCTTTAATCCAATAGAATACGGATGCTGTAATCCTTCATTTCATAGATGGTTTTGCCGTCCACCTTTAAATAGCCATTGGCCCTGATCATGGGAAAGGGCTCTTCCTGAATGTCCGTGATAACTACTTCCACTTCCACCCTTTTGTTTTCAGGGAGGATCTGGCCCCGGTACGACCAGGTATGCTCCGTGGCCGGGGTCATTTGAAACCGGCCGTGGCCATGGGTCTTGCCCCATCGCTGCAAGGCCACAAATTTCAAGGCCTGGAGGAAGGATTCAATGCCCAATGATCCGGGACACACCGGGTCCTGGTAAAAATGGGCTTTGAAAAACCATTCTTCAGGATCAACCCTTTTAATGGCCCGGACAAACCCCAGCCCGAATGCACCGCCTTTAGGCTCGTAAGTCTCGATTTCGTCGATCATCAAGAGGGCTTTTCCGGGCATTCGAAGACCGGTTTGCCCCGGGCTTCTGAAGTCTTCGGAAAGCGCGTGTTCCGGTGTAAAGGGAGAAACCGGATGAAATTCAACAAACGGCTGATCCTGACCCTTGGCCCTGGCCGAAGGGTCCATCTTGTCCTCCGGATGGGCGATGCCTTTTTGCATGGCCATGGCTTCGGCGGTAAAGAAGCCAAAAGTTGTATTCCCTTCATATATTTTCCGGTCATTGTCAAGAACCAGGAATTCATACTGCTGAATGATCATGTCTCCGGCACTGGAAATCTGTGTGCATCGGGCTTTGGTGGTGAGGGTCGCATCCTTTCGGGGGATCGGATGGTGCAGGACGGCTTTTCCGTCCAGGTTCCTGAATTTCAGATCCTTTTTGCTTTTCAGGGCCGATCCCATATAGGCTGCAAGCCATCCGCAGGGTTGAAGGGCGATTTCCAGAAGGATCACATAGGGCATGTTTTGCGTATGGTCAGCAGCAAAATACCAGTCGTTTTCCGATACGTCATAGGCCGCTTCCACCCATCCGCCTGGCTTCAAAACCCAGGGTTCAGGCCCACATTGGTTCACCCGGCTCATCATCAGGAGAGGGGGGTTCGGGAGTCTTGCGATAAACCGGTTGGAATCAAAAATCTTGTAGGGTTCGCCAAACGCTTTTGACGGGCTGCCCAGGGCGAATTCCAGGAGTTTTTCACGATCAAAAACCACGGCAGGAGCCGGGGCCTTTCTGCTGATTCGGGAAAGGCTTCTGCTTTCCGGTCTTTGTTTTTCCCAGAACCGTCGCAGGGATTCTCCTGAACCATGGGAAAGCTTTAAGGAGATGTTTTTGAACATGACAATCCGATGACCATCGGCAGCCATGTGGGCATCTCCGATAACATAGGGTTCCGGGCCATATCCCAGTTCCTTGATCTCTACTTCATAATGCACATGACGGGTTCGAGGAGTCACCGGTCCCCGGCATTTTAAAACGCTTTTCACACCCATCACCGGTTCATAACAGGCTCCGGGATCATCGCTGATCCAACCCATCTGCTGAATAAAAACACGGAGGGTATGGGCGCAGCACTCATACATCAGGGTTCCTGGCATAACCATGTCATCCTTGAAATGACAAGTGAGAAACCAGGCATCCGGGTGGATGTCGGCCTCTGCCCGAATCAATCCCAGGCCGTAACGGCCGCCGTTCGGGTCCAGGTCCAAAATGCGATCAATGAGTTTCATGGGGCCACCGGGAAGTTTTAGCCCGTCCGGGATGGTGATGCCATGAAAGTCTTCCCCCAGAGCGATTTCAGGATTCCCCTTTCGAAGTTCATCCAGGCTTTTATCGGAGATGGTTTTTTTTTCGAACTGAACGAACCTATCCACGTCCGGCTTTCTGATTCCAGGCTCGGGCCGGCGGTCCTTTTCCCCCAGAATGATACCTCCGGAGTTCTTGACTTCCTCTTCCGTGAAGAATCCCGCGCACCCATCGGTCATGGTAATCAGATGGCTGGTTCCGATATACCCCTTGAAGCTGAAGAAGAAAAGATAGGTCGGTCCCTGCTTTACAAACCGGTCGATTTCGATCTCATAGCGGATGGTCTCTCCGGGTACCGGAAGGCTTCTGTGGAACTCCACCACGGCATCCAGAAGCCGGTAGGCCCTTTCCCCTTTCACCTTGAGATCGATTCCCAGATAGGCGCAGAGAAACAGATCCGCCTGGCCGGCCTCCACGGAAACGCACACCGGCGCTTTGCCGCCGTCCAGGTACCAGGCGCCGGGCAGGACATCATGTTCGGTGACAATGGCCCCCGGTCCCAATAGGCCTTTTGTCCCTTCTATGGAGAGAATCCGGTCCACCAGCATCAGGGGTTCATCCGGAAGGCGGACCCGTTTTTCGTAGGTATCCACCATGGCAAAATCTTGCCCCAGCACTTTGGCTACGGAGCCCACGGCAAATTCAAGGCAATCCTCCCGAGTATAAACGGGAGGTGTTTTGTCAGGCCCGAAGGGGATGTCTGCTTTGGAAGCAAAAACATCAAAATTCGCAGAAACACCTGAATCCTCTATTCGGTCCTGGGGAAGGGACAAGAGAAGTCGGGCTTGAAGATCAAGCGTCCGGGCAAAGTTTTTCTGCAAATCCGAAGAGAATCCCAGAAATTTTTCATGGGCAAGGGCCGTGGCTTTGCTGGTTTCCGGTATGGCCCGGATGAAATCAAAAACCGTATTTTCCGCTTGGGAAATCTTTTTGGCATTGGAAATGACTTCCGGAGGATCGTTCTCAGGCGCCTTGCGTCGGGGCAGGGGTCCGGGATGGGGAATACGGCCCCCCACGGAAAGGGTTATCCCGGGCTCTTGTTTTTTCGTAGTATTTATGGTGTCGGCCAAGGCTTCAGAATAAGCCGACGGCCCGTAGAGACGATCCAGGTTGACTGGGATCTGTTCGGCGACCAGAGTGCCTAATAATTTTAAAATGGAAAGAGGTTCATTTTCTCCCCGGAAGCAGGCGGACAGGGCCACATGGGGTTTGTTTTTCAGAATTGACCGGATCATTCCCGTGCATGAAGCATGGGGACCCATTTCCAGAAAGATGCGAACCCCGTCCCCATAGGCGCTTTCAATGGTTTGGGTAAAATCAAAACCCTTGGTCGCCTGTCTGCAGATGGAATCCGCAGCCCTCTTGCTGGTGAGTTCGTGAGACCGGCCGTCGGCACAGGAGTAGTAGGTGATATTTTCCGGCTTTGTCACGGGAAAAACATGGAGATCCCGATAAGCCTCGGCCACGGGGTCCGCAGCATCGCAGTGAACTGTGACCACGCCTTCCAAAAAAACAGCATCACAATTCAAGGCGGATATCAAACCCAGCACATGGGGTTTTCTGCCCCCGATGACACATTGTTCATAGGTATTGACGATGAGAAGCCTTGCCGTAGTGTCCGGGTGGATCGCATTCCTTACGGCCTGAGCCGGCCGGTTCACCAGGGCCACGGTCCATTCCACGTCCTGGTCATCCGGAACCTGCCAGGCAAATCTTGCGGCAGTACAGGGCCCGGCCAGCTGTGTGGTGAAAAGGTCACTTTTTGCAATGCGGGAGAGCATTTCGCCTTTGTCCGGCCAGGCATGGGTGGCGAAATACCCCACGGATTCTCCCAGGCTGTAGCCGATGACCGCTTGGGGGAAGACATCAAAGGCATTGACTACCCGGGTGACGGTATCTCCATGGACCACTTGGCCGAAAATCATAGGTTTGGCCTCGGAAGCAATTGTATTCTCCGACTCTTTTTCCCAGCCGTTTTCCCAGGTGTGCCGCCAGGGCACATAGTATTCCGGAAGCATTTGGTCTTTGAGGCGATCGGTTTCCCCGTCCATGGCCCTGATCATTTCAGGCCAGCAAACAGCCAGATCTCTTCCCATGCCGAGATAGTGATTCCCGGATCCTGGATAAACAAAAGCGATCCTTCCGTTTAATTCCAAGGGATTCGGGGAATAGGCAAAGCCGTTTCGGCCGTTGATGGAGGAAGGGATATCTTTTAGAATATGATGCCTGGCTTTTTCCGCCCATAGGAAGATTTCTTCCGCCGTGGTGGCCACAAGACTGAGAACCTTGCTCTTTTCAAAATCGCGAACATGATTTTGGTGCCATTTTGCGGCCAGGGCCTCCATGGGCAGAGAAGAGGGAGGATGGCTTGAAATAAACGATAAAAGAAGATCCAGGTTTTGGATCAGGGCAGGGTTGTCCTTGCCGCAGACCACAAAAAGTCCATGGTCCATCCATCCTGCGGGTTTTTTTCTTTCCAGGGCCATGCGGTTTTTCAGGTCTTGGGAAACGGGCATGGATTTGGTGTAGGTCATTTCTTCCAGAAGCACATGAACACAGGAGCCGTCGACAGTCACGGCCCCGGAAAGCGCTCTTCGGGGGCCGTCTTCCCGGTTTCTCACCCAGTATTGGGTAAACTTCGGCATATGAAACCCATCCGCGTCCCATGGATCTTTCGGGCTTGTGTAATTAGGGAGCGGCGGAAGGATTTCCTGATACAGGCAGAGAACCGTTTTTGCCAGGGAAGCCAGCCCGGAAGCCGCGCCGGTATGCCCGAGTAGGGGCTTTACCGAACCCATGGCGGCTTTTGTGAATGAAGATGGTCTGTGGCGGAAAAAACGGTTCAGGGCCACGGATTCTTGGGTGTCCTGATTCGGGGTGCCGGTGCCGTGGGTTTCGATGAGGCTTATGGATTCACGGGAAATGTCTGTTGTTGAAAATGTGGCTTCCAGGGAACGGAGGTAAGCATCGGAAAAAGTCTCCCCGGTTCTCCCGGCACCGGCTTTTCCCGTGGCCTTTATGACCGCATAGATCCTGTGGTGATCCGCAATGGCGTCATCCAGCCGTTTAATCACCAGGGCCACGGCCCCTTCACCCGGAAGGTTGCCGTCGGCGGATCGATCAAAGGGCCGCACCCTGTGTGACGGGGAATAGGGATGAAGAAGATTCCGGGCAATACAATGGCGCACATCGCCCGCAAAATCCACGGCCCCCACCAGCATGGCGTTTACTTCCCGGTTGGTTAAGGCGGTCATGGCCAGTTTTAAAGCAGTCAAACCCGAGGCTTCTTCGTTGGAAACCGTATAGGAAGGTCCGCCGAACTGAAATTCCCTTGAAATCCGGCTGGCCACAATGCTTCCCAGATTCCCCAGGGTCCGGGAGGCGGTTAAGGGTGGGCCGCATTCTTCCAGAAGTTCTTCTCGCCAGGACGTCATGTCCTCCGGGGATAAATTCAAGTGATAGGTTGTGTTCCACTGCCGGATTTTATTTTCCAGATTCCAGCGGAGGTAAAAATTGGTGGTTTCAAAGTCAAACCCGATGCCGATGATGGCCCCCATGTCCGGACGTTTGCCCCGTAAAGGCAATCCTGCATCCGTCAAGGCGGATGCGGCGATCTGGAGCATGAGGAGCTGCTGGGGCAGCATATCCGAAATCTCATTGGGCGGGATGTGAAA
>VMSV01000270.1 GCA_013791935.1 Desulfobacteraceae bacterium
GGAAAAGCTATACGCCTCATTTAGTGAAAACCCCCAGTCCAGACCCCAAAGGCCTTTTCAGGTGATATCCGCCCGGGATGTGGGGAATATGGCGGCCAATGCCATTAAAGAAAACAAGTTCCTGGTGATCACCCACGAGGAAGACAAGAAAAATATTCAAAAGCGGGCGGATGATATTCAACGTCTGATCCAGCGCAGGGCTGATGTGGTTGCAGAAAGAGAAGTCATGGTCCACAAGCTGTTACAAACCATGAAGTAGCCTGCTGCTAAAAGGGAGATTTTCCATGACCGATGAAGAGATTACAGAACTGATTCTGGATGAGATCCTAAACTGACAGGGAAAAACGTGAAATCCAAGGATATAAAAGAAGGGGCTCCTTTCCTATCTCCTATAAAAAGGGGGGTACTATCCACTTTGGTGCTCCTATTCCTTATCCTGTTTCTCGGAGGCGTGGCTTCCATTCCCTATTCTTTCCAATCTTCTTCCATCCTGTATAAATTCGGAACAGACAGGCTCCTTCTCCGATCCGGAAAAATATTCGGATTAATGGCCTTCTCTCTGGTTCTATTTCAAGTGGCGTCCGGCACCCGGCTGAAGTTCCCGGATAGGATTTTCAGCCTGAATAAGGTTTTTCGCTTTCACAGGATATGCGGACTTGTGATTGCAGGCCTTGCCATAACCCATCCCATCCTGATTCTGGCTTCCGAAAATATGCTCTTCATCCCCTTTAAAATGCGCTACTGGCCTGAATTCACAGGTGTGTTTCTTCTGATGGGTTTAATCTGCACCGGGGTTGTGAGCACGCTGCGGAAGGTCATGGGCCTCCCGTTTCACCTCTGGTTTAAAATGCATCAATGGGTCGCTCCCGTCCTATTGGCTTTGCTGTTTGTCCATGTTCTGTTTGTCAGCGAAACCTTTGAAACCGGTCTTCCGCATACTCTGGTGTTTCTATCCACGGGCATTTGCGGCATTCTCTGGATTCGGCATAAGATTCGCCCTTTTCTAAGCAAACCAGCGTTTGAGGTGACCTCTGTGGAACCTGCCGGGAAAGAGGCCTGGAGGCTGAACCTGGTCCGGGTTTCCGGAAGAGCTTTTCAATATCATTCTGGTCAGTTCGGCTTTTTCAGGTTTCAATCCCCGAATATTTCAAGCGAGGAGCACCCTTTTTCCATTTCCTCCTCCCCCACCCGGCCGGACGGAATCGAATTGGTGGTCCGTGAAGGCGGGGACTGGACGAGGCTGGTTTCACGGATTGAGCCCGGAACCCGGTGCCGTGTGGACGGTCCTTACGGGTTGTTTTCCCATGCTCAATGCCCGAAAGGTTCGGAATTGATCATGATCGCAGGCGGGATCGGCATCACCCCCATGCTCAGCATGGTCCGGTATATGGCGGATACACGGGATGACCGCAAAACACTCCTGATCTGGAGCAGCAAAACAAGGGAGCATGATTTCTTTCAAAATGAATTTGAGGGCTTTGGACATTCCCTGATAAACCTGCGGGTCATCCGGGTGTTCACCCGGGATACCGAAGCCTTCGGGGAAAACGGAAGGCTGGACAAGCCTCGATTGAAGCGCCTGGTTTCCGGCATGACAACCTCATCGTATGTATACATCTGCGGGCCCCCTGAAATGATGAAAGACACCGGAAAGTGGCTCATTGAATTGGAGTTTTTAAAAAATAGAATCTTTACCGAGAACTTTGGGTTATAATGCCGTAATCGATTGACTTTGTCCGGGTTGGTCTTACTTTTTTTAAAAAAAGAACCATAAACCCATGCAAATCCAGAACAGGAGGCGGGCGATGAAAAACATTCAACGAATTCTTTTATTGGTCATTTCAGGGCTTCTCTTTTCAAGCCTTGTTTTTGCAGAACCGCAGAAATGGGACATGGACAAGGCCCATTCCAGCATTTATTTTGATATCAAGCACATCTATGCCACGGTTCGAGGTGGATTTACGGATTTTTCCGGTCTTGTTGTGTTCGACCCTGAAAACAAGGAAACCGGTAGCGTTGAGTTCGAGGTAAAAGTGGACAGCGTCAATACCGGAATCAACAAACGGGATGATCATCTGCGATCCGAGGATTTTTTCGACATCGGTAAATATCCCTTGATGAGCTTCAAAAGCACAGGCGTAAAGCGTTTGAGTGATGACCATTACACCCTGGAGGGGGATCTGACCCTCAAGGATGTGACCAAAAAAGTGTCCATCCCCTTTGCGTTCCTTGGGCTACGGGAAAACCCCCTGCGCGCCGGGTCCTATGTGGCGGGGTTTGAGGCGGACTTCACTCTGGACCGGCTGGAATACCATGTGGGTACAGGGAAGTTTTATGACATGGGCGTTGTGGGCAAGGACGTTCGAGTAGTGGTTTCCCTGGAGGTGATGAAAGACAAATAGGATCTGCGGAAGATCTTAAAGCCCGGTTGGAAAACATCCCGAACGGGCTTTGTGTTTCATCATGCAACCGGGGGCCTTTCCTTGCAGGTCATGGCTTCTATTTTAAGTTTGAACATCCGGGTCCCGGGCCACTGGGAATGAGGATCATCGACCATGTTAAGATGTTTTGTCTTATCCGTTTCCAATTGATCGATCATGATCCTGATGGCTTTCACCCTTTCTTCGAGACCCTCCACCAGAAGCATTTTTCCCCGGACAATGACCGACCGGTATGCATGGGTGCAATGACCGTGCTGGTATCCCTTGTCCTCAATCACCGTCAGGCAAACCTTGGGGTTGGCCTTTATAAATTCGATTTTCTGCCCTTGTTTTGCCCCATGGAAATAAAAGGTTTCCGTGACCTCATCAAACCCGTAGCTCATGGTGACCAGGTAAGGCTCGGATTCCTTGCATAGAGCAATCACTGCAAATTTCCCGAATCGGATTACAGCAATCATCCCGGTTCTGTCTGTAATCTCCCTGTCTTTTCTTCTCATGTGATAGTGCATGATTTTCCTTTCCTCCTTTCATCTTTTCCTCCAAATTCCCTGGATACTCGACCCTTGATCATCCGTCAAACAGAAATGAACCGGATGGCTGTGTCGTAAATTGAACAATTTGGACCCCATGGAATTTTTCACGCTTTAAAGCGTTAAAAGGCCCTGATGGAAGCCATGTTCTCCCGGTTTCCAATGCGCCCCCATGGAATCCATGCCGGATGTTGAACACATTCGATACTCCACCCGGCCTTCCGGAGCCGATTCTTAGAAAAAACCGGCGTAAAATATCCATAACATATTTAATATATTATATATAACTACATCTATTTTGGACTGGCATAGCCGTTGCAATTCAGGAGATTAAGCTCGAAAACAAAAACCATGGACCAAAGGAGAAAAACATGGCGGCAAATATATCCCAAAAATTAAAAAATGATATCCATCTGGCCTGCTGTTCCTGCAAACAGAACCAAGCAAGTCATGCCTACCGGTTTGAATATGACGGGCTGTATTTCCAGTTGTGCGTATGCACGGACTGCATTTCCATGGGCGATCAAAAACTTTCCTCCGGATTCATGGCCGCTTTGTAGCTCCAGCGGCATTCCGAGTTTTCCATAAAACCTTTCCTTGATCCGGTCCTTCGGGGGTGATCATCCCCTGAAGAGCCGGGAAAATCCTTAGAACCATTCAAAGAAATTATATTTTTTTACGGGATTTAGCCGCTTGACAATGCGGTTTGCCGTCTTATTTTGCTGGCTATAATAAGCCCGGAATACTGATTGAAATCACAGGAGAATGTTGCTTGGTATGAAGGATAAAGAGTCAACACGCTTAAAGATCAAGACGGATAATGACAACGAAGAGGATGTTTTTGCTGATTCCGAAACCGCCTACGGGTTGGAAAACCAGGGGGGCTCAACGGACGAGAAGGCAGACTCTTCACCCGAAAAAGGATTGATTGCTGAACTTGAAACCGCCAGGGAGGAAGCCAAGCTGTCCTTTGAAAAGTACCTGAGGACTGCGGCTGAATTTGATAATTATAAGAAAAGGTCTGCCAAGGAAACTGAAGATTTTAGGAAATACGCCAATGAGGTGCTTCTAAAAGCCCTTCTTCCGGTGGTGGACAACCTTGAGCGGGCGATTAAATCCGTGAAGGAAGAAGGCTGTGATATTCAGGCCCTGCTGGTGGGGGTTGAGCTTACCCTCAGTGAACTGGTGAAAGTATTTCATCAGAGTCAGGTTAAAATAATTGATGCTTTGGGTGAGAGTTTCGATCCCAATTTTCATCAGGCCATGATGCAGCAGGTATCGGACGAACATCCGGACAACACTGTATTGCAGGAATTACAGAAGGGATATACGCTTCATAGCCGTCTGCTAAGGCCTGCCATGGTGATCGTATCCAAAACAACTGATAAATAATCCATATTGTAGAAATAATTCAGAGGATCCATATAAGGAGGAAAAAATGAGCAAGGTTATCGGAATCGATCTCGGAACCACCAACTCTTGTGTCGCCATCATGGAAAACGGCGACCCCTATGTCATTACAAATCCCGAAGGCGGACGAACACCCCTTCAATCGTAGCTATTTCGGAAAGTGGTGAACGGTTGGTGGGACAGGTAGCCAAACGCCAGTCCATTACCAACCCGGAGAACACGGTTTTTGCCGTCAAACGGTTGATCGGAAGGAAATTCTCTTCTCCTGAAGTTCAAAGCGATAAGGACATTCTCCCCTATAAAGTCGAACAGGCGGAAAACGGCGATACCCGAGTGAACATAAGGGGCAAGGGGTACAGTCCGGCTGAAATCTCCTCCTTCATTCTGGCCAATATCAAAAAAACGGCAGAGGAATACTTGGGAGAGACGGTCACCGATGCGGTGATCACCGTCCCGGCCTATTTTAACGACAGCCAACGTCAGGCCACAAAAGACGCGGGTAAAATCGCCGGGTTGAATGTATTAAGAATCATCAATGAGCCCACGGCTGCTTCGCTCGCCTACGGCGTGGATAAAAAGAAGGAAGAAAAAATCGCTGTATTCGATCTGGGTGGCGGGACTTTCGATGTTTCCGTCCTTGAAATCGGTGAAGGGGTTTTTGAAGTCAAATCCACCAATGGAGACACCCATCTCGGGGGGGAAGACTTTGATCTTCGAATCATCGACTTTCTTGCCAGCGAATTCAGAAAAGACCAGGGAATTGATCTGAGAAGTGACAAGATGGCCCTCCAGAGACTCAAGGAAGCGGCTGAAAAGGCCAAAATGGAATTGTCCAGTTCCATGGAAACCGATGTGAACCTGCCCTTTATTACCGCAGATAGCAGCGGTCCCAAGCATCTCAACATCAAAATCAATCGAGCCAAGCTGGAAGAACTGGTGGGCGAGCTTCTGGACAAGCTGGAAAAACCTTGCATTACGGCTTTAAAGGATGCCGGCTTGTCCGCCAAGGAAATCGACGAAGTCATCCTGGTGGGTGGCATGACCCGTATGCCTGCGGTTCAACAGAGGGTGAAAAAAATCTTCGGCAAAGAACCCAACAAAGGGGTGAACCCGGACGAAGTTGTGGCCATGGGTGCTGCCATTCAAGGCGGGGTCCTTAAAGGCGATGTAAAAGACGTTCTGCTTCTGGACGTAACCCCCCTGTCTCTGGGCATAGAAACCCTTGGAGGGGTGATGACCCGTTTGATTGAAAAGAACACGACTATTCCCACCAAGAAAAGCCAGGTGTTTTCAACTGCGGCAGATAGCCAACCGGCGGTTTCCATTCATGTGCTTCAAGGAGAACGTGAAATGGCTACCAACAACAAAACCCTGGGCCGATTTGAACTGGTGGGAATTCCCCCGGCACCCAGAGGGATTCCCCAGATCGAGGTCGCCTTTGACATCGACGCCAACGGCATCGTGAACGTTTCAGCCAAAGATCTGGCCACCAGCAAGGAGCATTCCATCAAAATCACCGCTTCTTCCGGCCTGTCCAAGGATGAAATAGAAAAATTGGTGAAAGATGCAGAGCTGCATGCCGAAGAGGACAAAAAGAAGAAGGAAGTGGTGGAAGCAAAAAATACTGCGGACGCATTGATCTATTCCTCGGAAAAATCCATCAAGGATCTGGGGGATAAGGTTGACGCGGCCACAAAAGCCCAGATTGAAAGCGCTGCATCAGAGCTTAAAAAGGCCATCGAAGGGGAAGACGTTGCCGAAATCAAACGGTGCAGCGAAGCTTTAACCCAGGCTTCCCATAAGCTGGCCGAAGCCATGTATAAGGAGGCCTCGGCCAAGGGTCAGGAGGAATCCGGTGGGCCCGACGCGGATGGACAGGCAAAAGCCTCTGCCGATGATGATGTGGTGGATGCTGATTTTGAAGAGGTTAAGGACGACAAAAAATAAATCCCTAGGATAACCCATAGAAGATCTCCCCGGCGGATTCGACCGCCCGGGAGATCTTTCGCTTTGAACAACACACCCCGGAAAAGCAAAAAATGATTCGATCTTTTAACGGCAAAACCCCGAAAATTCATGAAACCGCTTTTATTAGCGAAACCGCCTATGTGGTTGGCGATGTCACCATTGGAAAGAACTCCGGAATATGGCCGGGGGCTGTGGTACGGGCCGATTTCGGACCCATTGTTATTGGTGAGAATACCATGGTGGAAGATAATTCCGTGGTGCATTCAGGGAATTCCATGGACATCGGAAGCAATATCATCATCGGCCATGGTGTTGTGGTTCATGGCCGTAAAATCGGGGACAACACCCTCATCGGTAATAACGCCACCATCCTGGATGATGCGGAAATCGGGGTTAACTGCATTGTCGGGGCCGGAAGCCTGGTTCGCCAGGGCATGAAAATTCCCGATTCTTCTTTTGTGGTGGGAATTCCGGCAGAAATCAAAAAGCAGAATTCCACCAAAACCTCTGAATATTTCAAGGCAGGGATATCTGTTTATCAGGATCTCATGAAGCAATACAAGGCCGAAGGACTTTAATTCCAATTCCCGTTCAAAACCTTTCTTCCCTTCTTTAGGCCCCATAACGGGTCGCATTCTTTTAATAAATCCATTCAGACCCAGTTAAGTAATGCTTATTGATCATCAATTTTGTATTGATATAAATGGCTAAATGCCATATACACAACCAAAAATAACATGATGGATAAATATTACTTACTCAAGAAAGGGGTCTTACATGCAATTACAAAATGTCGTAATCGTTGATGGTTGCCGATCTGCATTCTCAAGGGGCGGCAAAGGAAAACTGGAAGCAACCCGGGTGGATGAAGTCGCCGCGACCGTTGTGAAAGCCTTGATGGAGAGAAATCCCAAGGTCAAACCCTCCATGGTTGAAGATTTCGGCATCGGCAATGCAGGGAATACCGCAGACCTGATCATGTTGGGGGGAATTTCTCGATTGGCGGGACTTCCTGCCGAGGTGACCAACTTCCATTCCAACCGTCAGTGCGGATCCAGCATGGAAACCATGCAGCGCATTGCCATGGCAATTATGGTGGGGGCCATGGATTGCGGCATTGCCTGCGGCGTGGAACGCATGGGCCGATCCCTCATGGGGGAAAGATCCGGCGCTAAATCCACCCGAGTAACGGGAATGAACATGAGGATTTTCCAGAAATCCAGACTCCAGAGGGATATGGCTGAGGATCATTTCAATTATTTCTCCGTACCCGTTCCGGACGCCATTCTGGATGGCCCCCCCATGGCGGCCATGACCCAGACGGCCCAGAACGTCATCGACATGTACGGTCTCACCCGAACGGAGTTGGACCAGTTTGCTGTGGACAGCCACCGAAAACTGGACGAAGCCTACAAAAAAGGCGCCTATAAAGCTGAAATCATCCCCATGGAAGTGGAGGACCCGATTTTTGATGATCAAGGCATGTGGGTGGAAGACCAAAAAGGCCCCATGGTGATGTTCGACCAGGATGAATGCCTGCGGGTCAGTACCAATCTCGAGGGCCTGGCCAAATTAAAACCCATCGGTGGCGTGGTCAGCCTTTTGGGAAATGAAGTTCATGTGACTGCCGGGAATTCCTGCCCCACCAACAGTGGCGCATCCGCCATCCTTCTCATGAGCGAGAAAACCGCCCTCAAACTTGGATTGGAACCCCTTGCCCGGATCATCGGCATGGGGGTTGGCGGTGTAAAAGGTCAGTTGATGGGCATCGGCCCCATTCCGGCCAGCATCAAGGCTCTGAAGCATGCGGGCCTCACCGCGGACCAGATTGATCGCGTTGAATTCAACGAAGCTTTTGCGGCCCAGGTGATTCCGTCCGTCAAGGATATCGGCTTGAATCCGGCCGTGGTCAATGTCAACGGCGGATCTTTGGGCATAGGCCATCCCCTGGGAGCCACCGGCGCCCGTTTGGTCTTGACGGTTGCCCATGAACTGAGAAGAAGCGGGAAAAAATACGGCCTGTCCACACAGTGCATCGGCGCAGGACAGGGGATTACGACGATTATTGAATCATTGGGATAATCCTTTCATTGCATTATGCTCAAAAAATCATACGTCCTTACCGGGCGTATGATTTTTTTATTCAAACACATTGCTTGCGTTTACCGGAATAATTTGCTTTAAACGGCACTTGCAACCCACACCCATAACACCCCATATCAACAAGGAGGAAACCCATGGATTTTTCCGAACTCTTGGTCAAAAGGCGAAGTATTCGCAATTTTGAAGATAAGCCGGTTCCCCTGGAGGTTATTCAAGACATCATCAACGACAGCATCAAAGCCCCCAATGCCGGGAACATGCAGCTCTGGCGGTTTGTGATTGTGAACGACAAGGAATGGATGAAAAAAATCTCCGATGCCTGCAAACAATCCATCCTGAAGGGGATTGAAGACAACCCGGACTCGGGGTTCAAAATTTATGAAACCCAGATGAAGAACCCGGACTTTAACGTCTTCTACAATGCACCGGCCCTGGTCTATGTGGTGGGTTCGCCCAAAGCGCCCACGCTTTCCGTGGACACCGGTCTTCTGGCCGCCTATTTCATGCTCTCGGCAACCACCCGAGGACTGGGAACGGTTTTCGTGGCCCAGGGCGCGGAACTCAAAGACCCGAAAATGCTGGAAACCCTGGGGATTCCGGAAAACTCCAAGATCTATGCCCCCATTGCCTTGGGTTACCCGGTGAGCATTCCCGCCATGGTGGCAAGAAAAGAGCCGAAGATTTTGAAAATTGTCCCCTGACGGAGAAATAATACCATTGACTTTGGCAAAATATTTCTTTAATTTTTACAGAACGAAAAACGGTCTGATTATTTTTTATTTATTTTGGAGAGGATTTTCTTTCACCCCATGATTTTATCCGGCTTAACCATAAAGGAAGCTTCTTTTAGCGGCCTTTCCCTTTTATCCGTCGTCGGTGTCGTCGTCGTATGCCATTCCCATGGCCGGAGGGAGGATTCATAGCCTGATTTAAAAAAATCAACCATCAAAACCCCCATCGGATAGAGCTGATGGGGGTTTTTTATTTTGGGGAAACACAACTTAACCTTCACACCAAAAACAGGGAGATGACCAATGGAGTTCAATGGAGCCCAAATGATTATTCATTTACTGGAAAGACAGGGGATAAAAATCCTCTTCGGCATTCCCGGCGGTGCCAACCTGCCGATTTATGAGGCCTTGTATCACAGCAATCTTCGGCATATCCTGGCCCGGCACGAACAGGGGGCCGGGTTCATTGCCCAGGGCATGGCCCGGAGCACGGGCCGCGTGGCCGTGTGCATGGCCACCTCCGGACCAGGAGCCACCAACCTGCTCACTGCCATTGCCGACGCCAAACTGGATTCCGTTCCCATGGTGGCCATCACCGGCCAGGTGCCCGCACCCCTGATCGGAACAGACGCTTTTCAGGAAGTGGACACCTATGGCTTGACCTTGCCCATCACCAAACACAATTTCCTGGTTCAGGATACCGAAGAGTTGCTGGAGGTCATCCCCGAAGCCTTTAGAATCGCCCAATCCGGACGTCCGGGACCGGTGGTGGTGGATGTGCCCAAGGATATCCAGGCCCGGACCATGGATGTTCAAAGATGGCCGGACCCGGCACAGGCTGCTCCTTTGCCCGAATGCGACGGAAGCATCATCTCCCGGATGGCGGATATGATCCATCAGGCCGAACGGCCTGTATTCTATATCGGAGGCGGCGTCATTGCTGCCGATGCCGCGGAAGTCCTGAAACAACTGGCACGCAAAAACACCATTCCCGTGACCTCAACCCTCATGGGTCTGGGGGCCGTGGCCCATGATGACCCCCTTTTTCTGGGGATGCTGGGTATGCATGGCAATGCCCAAACCAATGTGATCATGGCCAGGGCGGACCTGATCATCGCTCTGGGAATTCGGTTTGATGACCGGGCCACGGGGAAGATAGAGGAATTCTGTCCCGGGGCCGCCATCATCCACGTGGATGTGGATCCTTCCGAAATCGACAAGCTGAAAAACGCCACCCTGGGGGTTTGCGGGGATGTGAAGGAAATTTTAACCCGATTGCTGCCGGAAATAAAAAACGATGAGCGCAAAGCGTGGCAGGGGGATATGGCCGCCTTGAAACCATCCCGTGCCTTTGCGTGCCCGGAATCCAAGGATATGAATCATCCTGCAAGCATCATCCGGTTCATCGGAGATTTTGTTCCGGAGGATACCATCATCACAACGGATGTGGGCCAGCACCAGATGTGGACGGCCCAGCCCTATCCCTTTCGGCACCCGATGACTTTTCTGACCTCCGGAGGGCTGGGGACCATGGGGTTTGGCCTGCCGGCGGCCATCGGGGCGGCCCTGGCCCATCCGGATCAAAAAATCGTCTGCATTTCCGGAGATGGATCTTTTCTGATGAACCTCCAGGAACTGGCCACCCTGGCGGAAAACCGGCTGAATATTGCCATCGTCATCCTGAACAACGGCCATCTGGGTCTGGTGCGCCAACAGCAGGAATTGTTTTACGACAACCATATCTTCGCGTCCAGGTTTGACACCTCCCCGGATTTTGCCGCCATTGCCAGGGGATTTGGCGTTATGGCTGTGGATCTGGCCCAAGCCAATGATCCCAAGCGCGCCCTGGCAAAAGCCCTGGCCCAACCCGGGCCCTGCCTCATCCACGCAAAGGTGCACAGCCAACTCAACGTTTATCCCATGGTGCCCCCCGGGGCGTCAAATCTCGAAATGATCGGAGGAAACAACCATGTATGATACCATTATTGAATTACGCGTGCGCAACCATCCGGGGGTCATGTCCCACATCACCGGCCTGTTTTCCCGAAGGGCGTTCAACCTGGAGGGGATTATCTGCGGACCGGTGGGGGACGGTACCCAAAGCCGCATGATCCTGCTGGTAAATAAGAACCATCGGCTGGATCAGATGATCAAACAACTGGAAAAGCTCTATGACGTTCTGGCGGTTTCCATTCGGGAAGACACGGACCGGGTTCACTATCCTTGGGTTTATGGCCAGGGGTAGCGGCAGGTGTTGGAAGCAAGGCGATGGATGGTTTCTTGATTTCTTTTTTGCAATTTATTGAGATTCTGATACAAAATGATCCGAGATTTCATATGAGAAAAGGGGTTGTTTCTTTATGCCGGACACCTCACGCATGCAACGGGAAAGAAAAACCGTCCAGGCCATGATTCGCATGTGTTGCAAGGAGCATCATTCTCCCGAAGCCGATTTATGTCCGAATTGTATGAATCTATCCACCTATGCGGACCGGCGCCTGGATTCATGCCCTTTCGGGGAAAGAAAAACCAACTGCACCCAATGCCCGATCCACTGTTACACCCCTGAAATGCGGGAAAGAATCCGTTTGGTCATGAGGTATTCCGGGCCAAAGATGATCTGGCGTCACCCCATTCTGGCCATACGGCATCTTGTGGATGGTCTTCGCAAAATTCCTTTGGCCAAAAAGAGAAGGAGAAAAAGTGCTGCATGAGCCAACCCCTTCAAAATCATAGGCTCTGAGATATTTTTTGGCTATCTTTACATGTCCTTTATGGTTTCTTTAAATCCCGGTCTTATTATGGGATCAAAAGGGGAAAAAAGATCCATCAAACCATGGAGGTGACTTATGAATAAAAATATATATTATCTGACCATCATTGGAATTTTGGCGGCTGCTTTTCTCTTCAGCCAGGTCAATGGAATGGATAACAAGGAGGATCAACCCATGAACATGGAAAAACCCATGGCAACAGGTAACCGGAATGCGGTTTTTGCCGGTGGCTGTTTCTGGTGTACGGAAGCGGATTTTGAAAAAGTACCCGGGGTGATTGAAGTGATTTCCGGTTACACCGGGGGGCACATGGCCAACCCGGCTTATGAGCAGGTCTCCAGTGGAATTACCGGCCATGTGGAAGCCATCAAGGTGATTTATGATTCTGAAAAGGTCTCCTATGAAGACCTGCTGAATTATTTCTGGCGTCACGTGGATCCCACGGATGAGGAAGGCCAGTTTGTGGATCGCGGAGCCCAATATCTCAGCGTGATATTCTATGGGAATGAAGAAGAAAAAGCCCTGGCGGAAAAATCCAAAATAGCCCTGGAAGAATCCGGGGTATTTAAAACGCCCGTCGCAACCCGCATTGTTCCCCTGGGGCCGTTTTATGAGGCCGAAGAGTACCACCAAAACTATTACAAAAAAAACCCCATTCGGTACAACTGGTACCGCAGCGGCTCCGGTCGGGATAAATTTATAAAAAATGCCTGGAAGGATGTACCGCCCGTTCAAATCAAAGGGATGATGGATCAGACGGACAAAGCATCCACCTACTCGATTCCATCAACACAAGAGCTGAAGAAAAAACTGACCCGCCTTCAATACGAAGTTACCCGGGAGGAGGGAACGGAACCGCCTTTTAAAAATGAATATTGGGACAACCATAAAGCGGGTATTTATGTGGATATTGTTTCCGGAGAACCCCTGTTCAGCTCATTGGATAAATTTGAGTCCGGAACCGGCTGGCCCAGTTTCACCCGTCCCCTGGAACAGGACAATATTGTTGAAAAAAAGGACGCCAGGCTTTTCACAACCCGGACGGAAATCCGGAGCAGGCATGCGGATTCCCACTTGGGCCATGTGTTTGATGACGGCCCCCCGCCCACGGGTTTGCGGTACTGCATGAATTCAGCGGCCTTAAGATTCGTTGCAAAAGAGGACCTGGAGAAAGAAGGGTACGGAAAGTACGAAAAGCTTTTTAAATAGGATGATTTTCATGAAATAATCAATTTTAAGCTCTTTTTATTTGAGATTATTTCATTCCGACGGTACTATGATGGTTGTCAACCGCCTTTCAACTGCATGCACGATGGGGCATTTGAAGGCGGTTGAATTTTATTTAATGTTGCGTGTCTTTCAAATCAGTACCATGAAACAGTAGAACAGGGCTTAATAAATTCCATGCGATCCTTTTATTCAAAATCATGCGGTCATTTTTTCCATTGGGTATGCTTTTTTATCCTCCTTGAGGGCTTTCTTTCCATGGGCCTTCCGCCAAACAAGGCTTATGGACAGCTTTGCGAAACCCTGAGAAACCAGATCGAAGAAGGCGGCATCCCTTTTAAAAAAACCATTGACGGCGAAATCATTCGTTCAACGGAATCTCTGCCGAAATTTTATGAGATGAACGCCTATCAGCCGGTGTGGGTGGAACAGAAGGGCCGCCGGGAAAGAGTCGACGAGATGATTCGCGCCTTGCAGGATGCAGAAAAAGAGGGGCTGAATCCAAACGATTATCATCTGACAAAAATTCAAGAGATTCTTAAAAAAGGATTTGAAGTCACATCAGAGGAAGACTGTTCCAACCATAACAGACTGCTGGCCCTGGAAATACTTCTTTCCGATGCGTTTTTGCTCTACGGCTCGCATTTGCTGGATGGAAGGGTCAACCCAAAAGCAGTGGATTCCCAATGGTATGCGGAACAAAGCAGAAGCGACATGGCGCCCATTCTTTTCAATGCCATTCAATCCAATGAGATTCAAAAAACCCTCCAGGATCTTGTCCCCGGTCAGCCTGCTTACGGTAAACTCAAAGAGGCATTGAAGCGCTACCGGCAAATCGCTGCAAAGGGTGGATGGGAAGCCGTTCCTTTTGTAAACAAATTGCAAAAAGGCGACTCGGATCCAAGGGTGACCTTAATCACTCAACGCCTTGCGGCTGAATTGGGCGATGTAGATGCCGTTCCTGAAGAACCCGGTCCAGCCTCTATTATTTTTGATGACAAACTTGAAACCTCTGTTAGAAAATTCCAGAGGTTGCGCGGCCTCTCCGATGATGGCGTCGTGGGCCAAAATACCCTTGCCGCCATGAATAGATCAACCCAAGCCTGTGTAAAGAGAATCGAAATCAACATGGAACGCTGGAGATGGCTTCCCCGAGATCTGGGGGAGCGTTATATCCTGGTCAATACGGCAAACTTCAGTGCAGACGTCATGGAAAAGGACCATCCCGTTATGACCCTGCGGGTTATTGTGGGTATGCAGTATCGAGAAACCCCGGTTTTCAGTCACAGGATTTCCTACCTGGTTTTAAATCCCTATTGGCATGTTCCGAAGAAATTAGCTGTTGAAGATAAGCTTCCCATGCTGAAAAAAAACCCATACTTGTTGATGAAACAAAAAATCAGGATCTTCAGGAACACGGGGATAGAGGAACAAGAGATCGACCCAAGAGTCATTGACTGGTCAAAAGTGACGAAGTATAATTTTCGATACAGACTGAGGCAAGACCCCGGGCCTTTAAATGCCCTGGGGAGAGTGAAATTTATGTTCCCAAACCGCTTTAACGTCTATCTTCATGACACGCCCGGCAGGGAATTGTTTGATAAAACGGTTCGAACTTTCAGCTCAGGATGCATTCGAATCGAAAAAGCCTTAGACCTTGCGGCCTATCTGCTTAAAGATGACCCCAACTGGTCCCCGGAAAGTATTCTTGCCGAACTGGATAAAAACAAGGAAAAAACCGTAAAGCTGAAAAATCCCATGCCGATCCATCTGCAATACTGGACGGCTTTGGTGGATGACGCCGGTGAAGTTAACTTCCGAAATGATATCTATGAACGGGATATGAACCTGATTCGGGCATTTTATCAAGAGCCCCCGCAAACGGTGGCTTTATTGAAACCATAAACCCCAAAAAAAGGAGAGCCTCATGGCAGAAGGAAAGGAAGACTTTTCCCATCTTCCCGAGCGGTTGAATGGTTTGGCGGAGCTGGCCGAAAATTTGTGGTGGAGCTGGCATCCCGCGGCCCGAATGGTTTTTAAGCTGTTGGATCGAAGGGAATGGAAGGCAAGCAACCACAATCCGGACAAGATGCTGAAACAGCTTTCCAGGGAAGTATTGGAAAAAGCTGAAAAGGATAAATATTATCTAAGCCATTACGACATCGTCATGTCTGAATTCAGAAGCGCCATGAGCAACTGCCGGTGCGACATTCTGGACTATGACCAGCCTCAATCCACCCCCATCGCCTATTTCAGTGCGGAATTCGGGCTCCATCACTCCCTGCCGTTTTATGCCGGGGGTCTGGGATTTCTGGCAGGAGACTTCATCAAGGAGTGCAGCGACTTGAGGGTTCCCATGGTGGCCATGGGGTTCATGTATCCGGGTGGATATCTCCACCAGTTGATTCGGGAGGATGGCTGGCAGGAAAATGTCGCCCAGGTTTTGGATCGTGATGCCGCCCCCATTTCAAGGGTTTTCGATGATCAGGGCCGGCATCTCATCGTTCGGGTGCCTTTAATCGAGCCCCCCATTCATGTGGCCGTGTGGAAAGTCACGGTTGGCCATGTTCCCCTCTATCTCATGGATACGGACATTGAGATCAATGACCCGTGGAACCGTTTGATTTCAGCTCGTCTCTATACCGGTGATCTGGAGCAGAGACTACGGCAGGAAATCGTTTTGGGGGTCGGAGGCTCAGAAGTACTTGAAAAAATGGGGATTGCCCACAGCGTTTTGCACTTGAACGAAGGGCATGCTGCTTTTGCCTTGTTGGAACGCATCCGGGACAGGATTCTGGCCGGCCTTTCTTTTGAAGAAGGAGCCAAGCAGATCAGCAGTACAACGGTTTTTACCACCCATACACCGGTAAAAGCAGGGCACGATATATTCCCGTTCCAACTCATGGAAAAATACTTTAATTCATTTTGGCCGGCCCTGAAGCTGGACCATGATGAATTTCTTCAGCTGGGGATTCATCCGGAAGAACCCCATGCCGGATTTAACATGACGGCATTTGCTCTTAGAATGGCCGGCTTCAGAAATGCAGTCAGTCTCAAGCATGGGGAAGTGGCTCGAAGGATGTGGCAAAGCCTCTGGCCGGACAAATCGGAGCATGAGGTTCCCATTGATTCCGTGACCAACGGAATTCACATTCCCACTTGGATAGAACCCAAAATGGAGCTTCTGTTCAATAAACACCTGGGAAACAGTTGGCTGGCGGATCATGACAACCCCCTGATTTGGGAACTGGTGGATGAAATTCCCGACAATGAACTCTGGAACACCCATTACTGGCTCAAAATGAAGCTGATCAACGCACTCCGGGAAAAATCCAGGCGCAAGTGGAAAAACGATCATCCATCCTCGACACCTGCAAGCGGGGTTTTTCTGGATCCGGATGTTCTCACCATTGGGTTTGCACGTCGTTTCGCCACCTATAAAAGGGCGGACCTGATCTTCCAGGACATGGAAAGGTTGAAAAACCTTCTGAACCATAGCCGAACGCCGGTTCAGTTCATATTCGCCGGGAAAGCCCATCCTGCGGATGACCCCGGAAAAAGGATCCTTCAAAAAATCGTTCAACTGGCAAGGGACCCGGAAACCGCAGGCCGTATCGCCTTTGTGGAAAACTACAACGAACAATATGGCCAGTATCTGGTTCACGGCGTGGACATCTGGCTGAACAACCCGATTCCCCCCAAAGAAGCCAGTGGAACCAGCGGCATGAAGGCCGCCTTAAACGGCGTCCCCCATTTCAGCATTGCAGACGGGTGGTGGTGCGAAGGCTATAATGGAAAAAACGGCTGGACCTTCGGGGAAAACATTTCCAATGAGGATCGGGATGAGGCGGATGCCCGAGCGATTTATGATCTTCTTGAAAAAGAAATCATCCCCCTTTATTACAATTTCAATAACCATGGATTTCCCCGGGGCTGGGTAAAAATCATGAAGGAATCCATAAAAAGTACGGGCTCAAAGTTTTCAGCCCGGCGAATGGTCAAGGAATACAGTGAAAAGTATTATTCAAAGGCTTTGAAAAATGCCGAGGCGTTTGAATCATAAATAAAAGCAGATGAGGACAGCCGGTAAAAACTTTCGGAGGGGATGCTCCGGCAAAGCCCTTGCCGGAGCGGGCCTTATTCTTCAGACCACAGCCAATCATCTTTAAGTTACTGGGTATAAAGATACCTTGCACCTATCCTGTATTTCTCGGCAGGCAATTCCTTGACCTTGGTGCACCATTTGATGGTGGCAAAAGTAATGGCCTTGCATCCTTTGCAGTCTTCACACCTCAATCCGCTTTGAATGCACTCGTTTCGTCGGATAAAAACAATGGTGCCAGGTTTGATTTCGTAGCTGGATTCAAAGGAAAGGCCTTCTTCGCTGTGATCCGACCCTTTGGCCCTGTATTTTTCCGAAAACATGGAAAACTGAAAAGTTAAAGTCGGGTTCGATCGATAACGCATGGATTGTCTTTGATTCGCTGTTTCTTTCATAAGGCACGACCCTTTCATGGTTGATGTTTGGCCGATGAATGAGAAATCAGGAAACCACTTTAACTTTTCGCCCTCATTGAAACTCTGTGTAAGGATCATAGGTTCAGACTCAATCTTTATAACTAAATATTTTACTTTTTTCCGGGCTGTCAACGAGGCAAATCACGCCATTTCCCCCATGGGAAAAACCGGTTTCAGCAGCTTATTCTGAAATAACAGGCTTAAAAAAGAGCTCAGATATGAACAAAATTATTTTTTGTTCCAAAACTATTCCCGCAGGTTAAGGGATTTGCCGGATCATTGACCCATTGACCATCCACCTTGAATTTGTACTCATAACTGCCAGGGTGCAGAACAACAGCTTTTTCCCAAAGCCCGTCAGGCCCCTTTTTCATGCTTCCCGACTTGGGGTTCCAACTGTTGAAGTCCCCCAGGAGAAACACTTCCTTTGCATCCTCAGCTTGAAACCTGAAAGTAATTTTTTTCTTTTTGACATTCATTTTTCGATTCCTGTTTTCATTGGATTATTTGGCATTTTCGGCATATTTTGGTTTATCTTTAATTAATTTTGTTGTGGGCTTCATGAAACAACTCAAAACGAAACCTATAAAAGGAACTGCCTGTTATTCAGTCCAACATAAAAGAATCATTACTAAAGATTTCAGGGAAACAAATCAAAGGGAAACGTTAAACTCTGAACACTATTTTGAAAAAGCAAAATACGTGCCTGAAAGGAGGAAAAATCCAAATGTGCATTTTCGATTGAAAACATTAGAATTTTTAAAGGATGTGAATCAAATTCCGGTGAAGTTAGGTTGTGCTTAACGACATGATCATGTCGTATTTTTTTACAGTTTGGAAAACAATATAGTAAATTGTCACCCGAATCAAGAATAAAAACTTGACTGAAAGGATGCTGTTTCCGTTATGGCCGCCAGGTTGGGGCGTGACAAAATCTTTGACAGAAGAGGCATTAAAATTGCAAATAGCAAATAATTGAAGGAGTTCTATGGGTTTTTGGGATGAATATGAAATGATGGGGAGGAAAAATGATATGGAAAAACATTTGCTGGTTACGGTGAGTGAACAGAAAAGCGCCCTGTATGGTATCAAGTTTCTCGGTAAATTGTTTTCAAACAAGGAGGATATCAAGTTGACCCTCCTTTATACCTATTCAAAATCGCCTGTTGTGTGGGAGAGGGGATCCAAAGAAAAGCCGTTTACAAACCAAACCCATCAATATGAAGACAAAGGGAAAAAGGCCTTGGAGGATGCCTCCAAAGCCTTATGCGATTTCGGATTTAAAGAGAAAATGATCACCACTCGCCTGGATATTCGGAAAAGCTCCAAGGCCGGGGATATTCTCCATGAAGGGGCCGTTGGGCATTATGACGCGGTGGTTTTGGGGAAACGGGGGGTGGGTTGGATAGAAGAAGCCTTTGAAGAGAGCGTCACCAAAAGCTTGATGAAAGAAACCTTCCGTTTCCCCATCTGGTTATGCAAGCTTCCGGAATCCGGAAGAAAAGGGGTTCTTCTTTGTATTGACGGGTCTGAAGCTTCCTATCGCATGGCCGATCATGTGGGGTTTGTTCTTGCCGGGCAGTCCGACCAGAACGTCACCCTCATGACCGTCAACCCGGACAAAAATGAGGCTGAAGGGATGTTGGCAGAGGCCAAGCAGCACTTATTAAAACACAAATTTCCGGAAGAAATGATCAAGAGCCTGGTATCCAAGGAAAAAAATGCAGCCAAGTCCATCCTCAAAGAAGCCAAAAAAGGAAAATATGCTGCCGTGGCTGTGGGACGACGGGAAAGGGAACCAAAATTATTTAAAAACATGTTTCTGGGTTCCGTAAGCTCCGTTTTGTTCGAAGACCTTGCAGGCGCATCCCTTTGGATTTGCCATTAAACAGCGCTTATCCAAAAAAAACAAGGGACGAACATGGATACCAAAAACAAGGAAAACGCCCCTCAGCAGTATCCCATGGATTCTCTGATTCCTCCCGGCATGGCCCGAAAAGCGGCTGAGCTCGGGATTGTGAAAGCAAACATGGGGTGGCGGAATCTTTTGCTTCTCTCGATTCTGGCCGGGGCTTTCATTTCTTTAGGTGCCATCTTTTCAACCGTCGTAACCACATCGGGAGGGGTGGCTCTGCCTTTTGGAATCTCCCGGCTGGCCGGTGGTTTGGTTTTCAGCCTGGGATTGATTCTGGTGGTGATTGCAGGCGCGGAATTGTTCACCGGAAACAATCTCATTGTCATGGCCTGGGCATCCAAAACCGTATCCACCAAGCTATTGCTCAGAAACTGGGTCATTGTATATGCCGGGAATTTCATAGGCGCCGTGACCACGGCCGGCTTTATGCTGTTTACCCGGCAATACCTGTTTTCAAACGGAGCGGTGGGCCTGAACATTCTGAATATCGCCCAGAATAAATGCGGTCTCCATTTTGCGGAAGCTTTCGCCTTGGGTGTTTTTTGCAATGCCCTGGTCTGCCTTGCAGTGTGGTTGTGTTTTGCCTGCACCACCACCACCGATAAAATTCTGGCGGTCATCTTTCCGGTCTCCGCCTTTGTGGCATGCGGCTTTGAGCACTGCATCGCCAACATGTATTTCATTCCCATGGGGTTGATGGTCAAATGCTTTGCCGGACTGGACCTGTGGCCTATGATAAATAAATCGGCGGCTGATTTCGGAAACCTCACGGTGATGAACTTTTTGGTGAAAAACCTTGTTCCCGTCACATTGGGAAATATTTTCGGCGGTTCCGTGATGGTAGGAATCGTCTATTGGTTTATCTATATTCGAAAGCCGCGAGTGTCTCCGTTTTCTTGCGAATAAATAACATTTCATAAAGGAGAGTCGCCATGTTTGTGAGAAATTCCATGACGGAAAAGGTCATCACGGTAAATCCTGAAGATGAAGTCCTTTTTGCCCAGCAACTCATAGCGGAACATAAAATACGACATCTTCCCGTGGTGGATGGCGAAAACAGGCTGGTGGGTATCATTTCAGACCGGGATATTCGAAGCGCCCTTCCGGATACCATCCTGAGAATTCTGGATTGTACGGACACGGAGATTGAACTCATCAGGACTCGAAAGGTCAGGGACGTCATGAATCCCGACCCCGTGACCCTTTCTCCCGTAGACTCCATTCAAGACGCGCTTTTGATGATTCAGAAGGAGAAAATCGGAGCCCTTCCCGTGGTGGACGAGGAAAACCGGTTAAGGGGAATCATCTCCACCAGGGATCTGCTCCGGTCTTTTATCAATGTTCTTGGCATCAACGAGCCTGGGACCCTTCTGGGAATTCTTTCGGAAAACAAGCTCGGTCAGATGAAAAAGATCGTGGATATCATCACGGAAGAGAAGATCTCCACGGGCAGCATTCTGGTGGCCCGGCACTGGGATGGCGATAAAAGGGCGGTTTTCCCCTACCTGTTGGCTCAGAATATTCAAGGGGTCAAGGAGAAATTGCTAAAGGCGGGATTTGATCTCATCGATCCCCTGGAGTGGCAAATCGATGAACTGCATCGGGAAACCAGCAGTTAATCCAGCCGTTTTTTGAACCTGGCCACCGCCCCGGCAAAAACCAGAACACCGATAATGCCCATGGCCAAAAGTTGGTGCCATAGAACCGAAAATCCGACACCTTTTAAAAATATCCCCCGAACAACCACGAGGAAGAACCGCAAGGGGTTTAAGAACGTGAGCCATTGGACCACCATGGGCATATTGGCGATGGGAAAAACAAAACCGCTGAGCATGAAAAACGGAAGCAGGAAAAAGAAAGTGGTCATCATGGCCTGCTGCTGGGTTTTTGAGATGGTGGAAATAAAAAGACCGATGCCCAGAGTACTTAATAAGAACAGACAGGAAGAAAAAAACAGCAGGACAATACTTCCCACCAGAGGAATTTCAAACCAGAACACGGCAAAAACCGTAACTGCGGCCATCTGAACCAGGGAGATGATAATGTAAGGAATGGTTTTGCCCAGAATCAGTTCAAAGGGCCGGATGGGAGTCACGATGAGCTGTTCCATGGTCCCGGCTTCCTTTTCCTTGATAATGGCCATGGAGGTGAGCAGCAAAGTCAGAATCATGATAAGAAAGGCCACGATACCGGGGACAAAAAAGTTCTGACTGTACAGATTGGGATTGTACCAGGTCCGGACCCGTTCATCCACCCTCGGGTAGGTCATTTCAAAGGGGTGCAGCTCTTTGATCAGCGATTGGTTGAAAGTGTCGATGATAACCCCGGCATAAGCGATCCGGACCCCGGCCATATTGCTCATGCTCCCGTCAGCCAGAATCTGGACATCCGTGGTTTTTCCCTTTCGGATTTTCGGGGCAAAATCCGGGGGGATTTTGATGGCCAGATCCAGCTTTCGCCGCAGGAGCCTGTCTTCTATGTCCCGGGGCCGCTCTGTTGAATAAATCACCTGAAAGGTCCGGTTGGCGCCGAACGCGCTGATCAACCGCCTGCTTTCCGTGGACTTGGACTGATCCAGAAACCCCACGGTGATGGTTCGGATGTCCATGGACACCACATACCCGAACAACAGCAACTGGATCAGGGGAGCCACAAAAAGCAGAGGCCGGTTTTTTTTATCCCTGAAAAGCTGAATAAATTCCTTTCTCACCAGTTCTCTTACCCGAAGCCATGCCATTTTACATGCCCTCCTGTTTCATTTTCACCAGCGTTAACACGGCAAGGAAACAAAACATGGCGAGAAGCACCGCATAATCAGGCCACAGGAGATCCAGCCCGACATTCCTCAGGTAAAGACCGTTTAGAATATCGATGAAGTACTTTGCCGGGACAATCACGGTAACCTTCTGAAGAACTTTCGGCATGTTGACGATGGGGAAGACAAAATCCGAAAGCATCAAAGACGGCAGGTACGTAATTAAAATGGCGACCTGGTTGGCCACCAGCTGGGACTTGGTGATGATGGAAATCAGCAGGCCCAGGCTTAAGGCCACGCAGAGATACAAAACAGCGGCCAGGACCAGCAAGAGGAAACTGGATTTCACCATGACCCCGAAAAGCACCTGTCCCATGACAACGGCCATCATCACAACGGTCATGCCGATAAAAAAATAGGGGATGGATTTCCCGATTAAAAATTCCATGGCCCGGATGGGAAGGGAAAGAAGGGTTTCCATGGTGCCGTTTTCATATTCCCGGGCAATCACCAGAGAGGTGAGCATGGCCCCCACAATCATGATGATGATGGCGATAATCCCGGGAACAATGAAGTTTCGGCTTTCCAGGTCTTCGTTGAACCAAACCCGGACTCGGCCTTCCACCGGCGGGTTGATTTTTTCCATGCCTTTCTTGTTTAAAAAGTGCATCAGCAGCCGGGAATTGTACCGTCCGACAAAACCGGAAATATAAGCCGCGGAAATACCCGCGTAGTTGGGATCACTCCCGTCAATGAGGACCTGGAGGGGTGCGTCCTGATTCGCCATGAGCAGCTCTGTCCAGTTTTGGGGGAAAACCACCACCATGGTGGCAAACCCGTGATCCAAATATTCCGACACCTGTTTTTCGTTTTCAAGGGTCCCCAGAACATGGAAATAGGCGGACGCGTCCATCTGCCGAATAAAATCCCGGCTGACCGGCGACCGGTCATCATCCAACACCACGGTCTTGACGTTATCCACGTCCAGGCTCAAGGCATACCCGAAGAGCAGAATCAGCAGCATCGGGATGGCAAAGGCCAAATACAGGCTTCGAAAATCCCTGACCAGGTGATAAAATTCCTTCCGGGCAATACTCCGGATTCGGGTGACCATCATGGGTTGCTCCGGGACATCAGGTGAATGAATAAATCGTTTAAATCCGCTTTGTCGTTTTCAGGAAAAGCTTTTCGAATCAGTTCAACCGGACTGCCCAGGGCCACGATCCGGCCTTCGTTGATCAAAGCCACCCGCTTGCAATGCATGGCTTCTTCCATATAATGGGTGGTGACAAATACCGTGATGCCGGATTCGGCCAAGCTGCCGATAAACGTCCAGAAATGGCGCCGGGTTAGAGGGTCAACCCCCGAGGTGGGTTCATCCAGAAAAAGGAGCTTCGGTTTGTGGAGCAGGGCGCAACCCAAGGCCAAGGACTGCCGCCAGCCTGGTGCCAGTTCGGACGCGGCCCGGTTTTTGTATTCTTCCAGGCGGGTGAGATCCAGTATCCATCGGGTTCGTTCTTCCCAGAGGCTTTGGGGGATATTGTAGACCCCGAGATAAAACCGGATATTTTCCGCCGGGGTCAGGTCCATGTACAGGGAAAATTTCTGGGACATGTATCCGATGGACTGTTTGATTTTTTCAGGTTCGGTTACGATATCAAACCCCGCCACTTGGCCTGTGCCGGACGTGGGGGCGAGAATGCCGCAGAGCATTCGGATGGTGGTGGATTTGCCGGACCCGTTGGCGCCTAAAAAGCCGAAAATTTCTCCTTTTTCCACGGAAAAGGAAATATCGTTTACCGCCAGAAAGGTGCCGAACCGTTTCACCAGGTGGGTCACGGTAATGGCGTCAGAACTTGAAGCCGTCATGGCCTGACTCCCCGTCTGCTTGTAAAATCCCGTTGATCAATGCTTCTTCAAGATTCGGGAAATCCTTTTGGATCTCTCCGGGCGTTCCCAAGGCGAGCAACCGGGACCGGTGCATGAAGGCCAGGGTGTCGCATTTTTCCGCTTCATCCAGGTAGGCGGTGGACACCAGCAGGGTCATGCCTTGGGCCTTCATCTGGAAAAGGATATCCCAGAACTCCGCCCTGGAAACCGGGTCCACTCCGTTGGTGGGTTCATCTAAAATCAGGATTTTGGGCTGGTGAACCAGGACGCAGGCCAGGCCCAGTTTTTGCTTCATCCCCCCGGAGAGCATGCCGGCGGGCCGATCCGTAAACGGCAGAAGATTGGAAAACCCCAGGAAACGATTCTTCCGGGTGTTCCGCTCCTCTCCGAAAATGCCGAAGATGTCCAGGAAAAAATCGATATTTTCTTCCACCGTGAGATCCTCGTACAGGCCGAATCGCTGGGGCATGTAGCCGATTAAGGATTTGAAGGCCTGGCGGTTTTTCATCGCGGGCTTTCCGTCGATGGAAAGGGTGCCGGAAACCGGTTTGAGCATCCCTGCAATCATTCGAAGAAGTGTGGATTTACCTGCCCCGTCCGATCCCACAATTCCCAGAATCTGGCCCTTATTCACCGAAAAGGAACCGCCCTCCACGGCAGTCAGGGAATCAAAGCGCATGCAAAGATTTTGAACGTCGATGTAAGGGGGTTCCATGCGCATTTATTTCAGTTGAAAGCACGCGTCCGCGGGCATTCCCGGCTTTAAGAAGAAATCAGCATTGGGGATGGACAGTTTCACCATGTAGACCAGCTTGACCCGTTCCTTGTGGGTTTGGATAATTTTCGGGGTGAATTCGGCTTCCGTGGCAATAAAAGACACCCGGCCTTGGTAGATACGGTCCGGATAGGTATCCATGGAAACTTCCATTTCCGCGCCATGGGACACCCGGCCGATGTCCTCTTCGCCCACATAGATCTTCAATTCAACGGTGGTGAGATTTGAAAGGCTTAATACTTCCTGTCCGGGGGAAACCACTTCGCCGGGCTCCATGTTCCGGGTGGTGATGATGCCGTCAAAGGGCGCATACAGTTTTGTATAGCCCAATTGGATTCGGGCGCCGTCAATGGCGGATTTGGCAGCGTCGACCTGGGTTTGCGCCACCTGGATCTCTTTTTGGGTCAATTCGATTTTTTTAAGGTTGCTTTGGGCTTGATCCAAAATCGCCTTTGCTTCGGCCAATTGGGATTCCAGTGTTTCATATTTGAGATTGACGGCTTCCCAATCCCGCTGGGAGACCACGTTGTTTTTTTTCAGGCCGTCAAATCGGTCCTTATCGTTTCGGGCTTCCTTGGCCATGGCTTGGGCGCTGTTCAAGCCTGCCTGCGCTCTTTTAACATCCGACGGCAGGGTCCGGGAATAAACCTCAAGCACTATCCCTAGCCGTTCCAGGTTTTTTCGGGACTGGTCCAGCATGGCGGCAGCTTCTCTGGTTTTGGCTTGATACAAGGCGTCATCCAGCTCGGCCAATGGCATGCCCGCCGTGACCCGGTGGCCTTCATCCGTCATCACCGCCTTGATTTTTCCACTGACTTGAAAGGATAGATTGGACGGGGTGGACTCAATGGTGCCGGAGTAATACAGCTGGTTTTGATCTACTTTTGGCCGGGTGAGATAAACGGCAAGGCCACCCACAGAAAGGATAACAAAAATAACAACGATGACAGCCACTGGTTTTTTCAACGGCAGGCCCCCTTTTTTGGATCAGCGTGGACACAGGGTTGGGGTTTACAATCAAATGGGTATAGATAAATCCAATGATTAACCGTCTATTTGATTTCTGTCAATTTAATAACAGGGTTTTTTTAACTTTGTCCGGCCTGAAGGGGATTTCCCGCAAACGCACGCCTACAGCGTCAAAAACCGCATTGGCAATGGCAGCCGGAATAGGCCCCATGGCCCCTTCGCCCACGCCCATATAAGCACTTCCGGGTTGATTCAACAGGGTGACGTCCACCCTGGGCGCATCGGGGAATCGCAAGATGGGGTAACTGTACCAATCCGTGCTGATGATTCCTTCCCGGTCAAAGCTCACCTGTTCTTTTAACGTCCAACTGGCCGACTGAAGAAAGGCGCCTTCAAGTTGGTTGGCGACACCGTCCGGATTGACAATCTCACCACTGTCGCAGGCAATAAAGGCCTGGTCCATGAAAATCTGGCCTGTACCCCGGTTCACATGAAGATCCACAACCACCGCCACATAGCTTGCCCGGTTCTTGTACATGGAAAACCCCATGCCCATGCCACGGTCCGGGGTCTTGCTTTTCTTCCAAAACTCCCAGCCGCTTTTTTCAGCCGCCGCCTGAATGACTGCCTTGGCCCGTTCATCTTCCAGATGCCGCAACCTGAATTCCACCGGGTCTGCCCCTGCTGCATGGGCCAGTTCATCCACAAAGGATTCCATGGCAAAGAGATTGGCATAGGACCCCAGGCCCCTGTGGGAAGAGACCCGCAAAGGAGTTTCCTGCAGCAGATGATTCACGATTCGTTGATTCGGGAACGTATAGAGGGGCTCGGCATTCCGGGAACTACCAAGTTGCGGGGCTTTGCTCCTGGGTTTGGAAAGGGGTTTGAAGGGTTTTTCCAGGTGCCAGGCGGAAAGCATGCCGGACCCTCCTTCCCGGTCCGGACGGGGCCGACCGCTGTGGTCGCAGCTCCAGACATCGAAATTCCAGTCCAACAGGTTGCCTTCCACATCCAGGCTGGACTGAATATCCACGACCATGGCAGGTCCATAGGGTTCCCAGGCGTGCTCATCCTTTCTTGTCCATTTGAGGGAGACCGGACGGCCCGGAACCTGGCGGGCCAGCAGGGCCGCATCCATGGCCGCGTCATCCGCGCCGTTGTGGCCGTAACAGCCCGGACCATCCATGTGAATCACCCGGATATCGCTTCCGTCCATGCCAAGGACCTGGGCAATTGCGGCTCGTAAGGGAAACGGCCCCTGGTTGTGGGCCCACACCGTCATCTTTCCATCCACCCATTGAGCCACGCCTGCCGAAGGCCCGATGGCCGCGTGCATGTGAAAAGGCCGGAAATAGGTGGCGGATAATGTTTTAGCTGCATTGGAAGGCGTTTCCATGGGAGGCGGGGGCTCTTCCAGGGTGGTCCCGTTTTTGATCCAATAGGAATGATGGGGCTGGCTTTTCATGGAAGTCATGAGGGATGATTGATCCGGCAAATTCGGACCGGATTTCCATTCTGCGCTTGCCTTCAGCTGGTTCATGGCGGCGATGGCCTGTTCTTCGCGTTCGGCAATCACAGCCAGAAAACTTCCGTCTCTCACCACCTTGATGACGCCGGGCAGCTGAATCACGGACCCGGAATCCACAGACACCAGCCTGGCACCATAATTGGGAGGGTGAACCACACGGCCGTGGACCATGTTCTTAAGCTCCAGATCCTGTACAAAGCATGGTTCCCCAAGAACTTTGGCCACCAGATCATCACGGTACAACGGACGGCCCACAATCTCAAATTCTTCGGCCGCTTTTAAAAAACCCGTTTCCATCACATTGACTTCAAACCTTTTCCCGCCGAACAGTTCTCCATAGGTCAAACTGCGACCACTTGCGGTATCGGTGATGACCCCGTCTTTTACCATCAGGTTTTCCATCTCGGTATTCAACTTTTCCACGGCTTTTTCCAGCAGGATCTGTTTGGCTTCGGCGCAAGCATTTCGAATGGCATTTCCCGAAAATTCCATGGACATGCTGCCCGCGGTGTATCCCTCATTGGGGGTTTGGGCCGTATCCCCCGATACCAGGCGAATCCGGGTCAGGTTGACTTCCAGCTCTTCCGCGGCAATCATGGCCAGGGCGGTTTTGATGTGCTGGCCCAGTTCCACCTTGCCTGTAAACACCGTGACGGTTTCATCCGGATTGATGCGAACCCAGGCATCAATGCCGGGTGTGAATGCCAGGGTCCCCACCATGCCATCCGTATGGGAGACGGGGGTGCTTCCTGAAGTTGCATGGGATGGGTTGCTTAGCGCGCTTTTCCAGGAAGAAGCTTCTTCTGCGATCTGCGCGGCCCGCTTGATGGCCCGCCGTATCCGGTCATA
>VMSV01000070.1 GCA_013791935.1 Desulfobacteraceae bacterium
CAACTGAAGAGGGAGGAAGGCAAATGTGGCATAGGGAGTCGGATAGCCTAATAGTACCGATGAAGGCGGGTAATGCTGCTGGAGGGAAGGAGGCTACACATGGGAGCGCGGCGTGAGGAAACACCGGCCGTTCACAGAAGCGGGGAACCGGTGGAAACGAAACTGCACCGCATAGCGGAGAAGGCCCGTAAGGAACCGGGATTCAAGTTCACCAGTCTGTATCATTTGATGAATGAGGATCTGTTGCGGGGGTGCTTTAAGCGGCTGAGAAAGGATGCGGCCGCGGGCATAGACAAAATGACCAAGGAGATGTACGCCGAGAATCTGGGTGCCAATTTATCAAACCTGATAGATCGGCTGCACCGGATGGTGTACATACCAAGACCTGTCCGGCGAAAATATATACCAAAACCGGGCAGCACCAAACAACGTCCTCTGGGGATACCCTGTTTTGAAGATAAACTTGTTCAGGCAGGGCTTGTCCGGATATTGGAATCCGTGTACGAGCAGGATTTCATCGAAGATTCGTACGGGTTCCGGCCATCACGAAGCTGTCACCATGCCCTCAAGGGGTTGAGCCATGCAGTGGAAGACCACCCGGTCAACCACATTGTGGAGGCTGACATCAAAGGCTTCTTTGATAACGTGAATCAGGGTTGGCTGATGAAATTTTTGGCGCACCGGATAGCGGACAAGAGGATTCAGCGCATGGTTAAGCGATTCCTCAGGGCCGGGGTGTCGGAAGATGGAAGTGTAACTGTCAGCGACGAGGGCACCCCGCAGGGCGGGGTTATTTCGCCACTGCTGGCAAACGTCTATCTGCATTATGCCCTTGATCTCGGGTTTGAGAAGGTTTACCGGAAGAGCTGCACGGGTTATGCCCGGATTTCGATATGCCGATGACTTCGTTGTCTGCTTTCAGCGCAAGCCGGACGCGGAACGGTTTCGGGAGGAACTCGGCAAACGGCTGGATAAGTTCGGGCTTGAGGTGGAACCGACAAAGACCAAGGTGATGGAGTTCGGGAGATTCGCCGTCCGGAATGCCGGGAAAAGAGGAGAACGGGCCGGGACATTTGATTTTCTGGGTCTGACTCACTATTGCGGCACAAGAAAAGACGGAAAAGGGTTTCGGATGAAGCGGGTGACAGCCCGAAAGAAATTCACCGGCAAGCTGAAGATCTTCAAGGAGTGGCTGGAAAAGGCCAGGATTATGAAGACCAAGGAACTTTGGGAGATAGTCAAAGCCAAATTAAGAGGCCATTACGCCTACTACGGAGTAACCGACAATTTGACCGGAATCAAAAGATTCGGAATGGAAGTGAATAAGCTTCTATTTAAATGGCTGAATCGTCGTGGTAAACGGGCATGCCTTACTTGGCAGAAGTTCTGTGAAATGCTGAAGCGGTTTCCACTGCCGGAACCAAGAATCAGAGTCAAAATGTTCGGGAATTCCGCGAATTGACCATGTGAGGAGCCGTGTGCGTAAATAGCGCAAGCACGGTTCTGAGAGGGGCCGGTGACAACGGTAGAAACCAGGTGAGAACAGCAGTCACGTAGTAGCCGCGTGCGGCAAGGCGTCCTTAAAAGACAAGCGTGAACTTCCTGTAATTAATGAAGAAAACGGTTACTCGACATAGTGATTAAAATAAATCACTATTCAAGATCTGACACTGATGCCACTCATAATCAATGTTATGGTTTTAAACTTAATTACATGAAAAACGCTCTATTTATACTTATTGACATCACATTTGTAATGACTGGGATTACTTTGATACCTATCTTTTTTAAGAAATGGAAAGGTATAGGCTTTGTACTAAACTCTAAAGTTGAGATGGGCGCGCCCTTTAATGGAAATGCTTATTTAATAATGATACTTTTAGGAATGGCGTTGATCTGCTATGCAGTTTTTGATTTTATTTTATTCAGGAAATCTACCGCCAATAAAGGCGGATATGTTCTTCTAATCAAAAAATAGGACCGGCCCCGAGTCATGATTTGTGAATAAGAAGGTCTAATCGCTATTCAAAATTTGAACCCAAATAGTCATGGAATAATTATGTACGGATTTTCACGAGAATATAAAATCTTAATTCCAATTTTCCTTTTACTAATGACCTATGTCAGTTTACCCCCGTACACAGGATCTCGATATTATTTGCTTCCAATTATTTGTATATATTTATGGATTAAATTACTTTTTACTCCATACAGAGTTGATTTATCTGATGACCAAGCTGTTACCTTTAAATCAATTATTAGGAAAATAATAATTTATCCCAATGAAATTGAGAAAATTGTAGACCATATGTTTTCGTATAAAATTATATTAAGAAAAGGAAGCGTAAATGTTTCAACTCTCATGGATCGGCCATACGAGTTGAAAAGAGCAATTGAAAATCTAATTAACACACACGGGGCCAAGTCTGCCGCTGATACTTAGTCCAGAAGAAAGAGTAAACTGCAGTCACCATTAATTTCGATCTCTCGAAGGGCGTCCCCACGATCTCTCCAGCTCTTCTAAAAATGGCTTGACATATATGCATAGATTATACATACTAAGACATACCAATTGTATGAGGTGAAGATATGAGAACAACTTTGAATATCGATGATAGTCTGCTTGACAGAGCATCAAAAATGACTGGAATTAAGGAAAAAACCGCCCTCGTTAAACTTGGACTTGAGGCGCTTATTGCCAGGGAAAGTGGAAAGAGGCTTGCGAAGCTCGGCGGAACTCAAAAACAGCTGGAAGCGATACCAAGAAGAAAAGGGACATTATAAGAAATGGTCCTTGTGGATACATCGGTTTGGGTTTCACATTTCAGGGATGGAAATGCTGAACTTGCAAGCCTGCTCAATGATGGACGGGTGCTATGTCACCCATTGATTATAGGGGAGCTTGCCTGCGGTAACCTTAAGGACAGAGCGGTCATCCTTTCGTCTCTGCAAATGCTCCCGATGGCCATTGAAGCAGAATATGAAGAAGTATTGTTATTTATAGAGAATCACCGTTTAATGGGAAAAGGGATAGGCTATGTGGATGTCCATCTTATTACATCCGCTGTATTGTCGAGTGTGCCTATCTGGACACTGGATAAGAGGCTGGCGCAAACTGCGGACAGCCTGTATATAAATTACCAAATCAATAGATAATGAGAGTTCCCGCGAGAAATGGGGGCGTCTATGTTTTTATGCTTTTCCATCATCATTTAATGCGCTTCGAATTTTATCAAGTTTAGAAAAGCATAATACCTTCGGAAATTCAATGCCACCTATCCCCCATCCCCAACCCGCTCAATGCACCCCGGCTCATTCCACCCCGCGCTGTTAACCCTTTTTGAAACCGGGTAAAATTTGAACTCAGTGAATATCCCTCCCGCAAGAATTTCCTTAGGGTCCTTTGAATCCGGATCAAGCCATTTTTCATAATATTCCGGCTTCAGGATCACGGGCATCCGGTTATGGATCGGTAGAACGGATTCGGCTGCATCCGTGGTGATGAGCAAACAGGATTTATAGGGCGGGTCTTCCTTGTCCCAGATTTCCCAGAGACCGGCAAAAGCAAAGGGATCATCAGACGGCAAGGTGATGTAATAGGGCTGCTTTTCCCCGTCTTTTTCCCGCCATTCATAAAATCCGTTGGCAGGGATCAGGCACCTTCTTTTTTTAAAGGCTGCGCGGAATGCCGGTTTCTCCGCTACGGTTTCCCGCCTGGCATTGATCAATCGATTCCCAATGGACTTGTCTTTGGCCCAAAACGGGACAAGACCCCAATGGAAACTTCCCAGGCGGTTTTTGCCGTCCTCTTTGAGGATTAAGGGGATTTCCTGGGAGGGTGAAACATTGTAGTTTGGATGAACGTGAACCGAGGCTTGGTCGATTTGAAAATGTTCTCTTAAATTATAAACCACAAACCTTCCGCACATGGCCTTTATTCCTTTTAAAAGGTTCAAGCCTCCCATGGGCCTGCTCCGCCCGGTAACCTTGCCTTCCGGACCGCCAAGAATCTTCTTATACCCTGCTTACCTGGATAAAGAAAGCGCGAGGCCAATGAACCCTATTCAAGGCGTGGTCCCAAGAACCATGGATAAGTTACCAAAATCATGCGTGACGAGTTTTAACTATATAATTTGCTTAAATTTATGTTTTTTTTGGCTGGTTTTCGTGATATCGGATAATCAAATGTTAGCCCTGCCCTGAAAATGTCATAAAAATCCCGGTTTAAAAATGTTTGGGTAAAACAGGGTCAGCCGTGAAGTAATTCGTACATGGCCGACCCCTTTGTTTTATTCTTTTACGACTTCTTTCATGCGGTAGCTTTTGC
>VMSV01000084.1 GCA_013791935.1 Desulfobacteraceae bacterium
GAATCCCGGACCACATCGAATCCATCCATTTCCCATCTGGGCAATTGGTTCACCCCGAGCTCACTTGGCTCAATCAATCCTTGGCTCAGGCAGTCCATAAGCCAGGCCAAAACCCCTCCAGCAGAAATGGCGTCAAAACCCAGTTGATCCGCATGGTGGTTCAGCCGCTCTGCAGCCCGCTGATCAAAAATACCGCACAGGGGCCCCAGGGTCTGGTAGGGCTCAAAATCCTTTTTATAGATACCGTGCATTTTCTTGCAAACCGCCACGCAAGGCTCTCCGCAATTGCGCTGCTGCCGGGTTTGAATGGTCTCTTCATTGAACTGTTTAAGGTAGTGGTCCACAACGAATTTCTGGTGCAGACTTTTTCTTTCTTCGGAGCTCCAGTAAATGGAGCGATAGTTGAATGCGAGAAGGTTTCCCTCCATGGTCGCGTAATTAACGCCGAAGGTGCCACCGGTATTAAATTTGGGGTCATAGCGGTATTTAGCTGTTGCATCCATGTCCTTGGCGGACATTTTCTGGTTGAATTTATTTTCAAACCATTCGTCCGCTACCTTTCGGTCACAGTAGTCCTCATCCACATGGGTTCCACCCTAGATGACGCCGATAATGCCATGTTCCCTAAGAAGTTTTGTGCCGAAACCTCCCCGTCCGGCCCAGGTGTCCACAGGGGTAACCATGCCGTTTTTCACCGGCGCTGATCCGATGGCACCGAAATCTGAATATAAAGCCGCCGGCCCCGTGGCCAGAACGCGTGGATCTTTTTCGTACCGGCCGCCAAACCATTCCATGGCCTGGTCCATGACGGCATAGACCCCTTTGTTCCCCTGTCCCCAGAGAATTTCCGGCACACAGGCAACCAGCTCCACTTCAATTTCTTCTCCGTGATTCCGGTTCATGTATACAATGGATGGGGATGGGGCCTTGCCCAGGATGGACAGCATATTGATGCCCAGGTTGTCAAAAACCAGGGCCGCGCCTCCCATGGATGAAACATAAAATCCGTGCCAGCAGGGGGATATGCCGCTGAAAATCAGACGGTTGGAACCGGGAAAAACCGATCCGGCCAACAATCCCGCGCCGATGTTCAAGCTGTTATGTTTGTGGGACAGATGAATCCCCAGATCCACGGGCCCGAAAAAATCTCCCACCCGGTACCGCTTCATACGGTAAAAACCATTGGCGGCGTCCAGCATCAACACTTTAAGTTGATGAACGGTTTGGTTCATAGGGGGAATCCTTCCGTATCGGTTTGCTCGGGTCGCGCTGACCCACGATAACTAAAGCGGGGAGCGGTTGAATGCAACAGGGGTCACCAGCCTTCCGGAGGGTCGGGAAACCAGCAAATCCCCAGAAGGGAATCTCCTCGGTCGCGGTCCACCTGTTTAAAGGGAAGCCATTCCTCTTCGCTCACGTTAATATCTATTTTCGGATAACCGATGGGAGAGCCTTTTCCCTTTACGATGAAGGTCTCGGGATCCAGAACAACGCCATAGAGTTCGGCTACCCGGAGCCCGACATCCCGCTGCCAAGGGGTGGGGGTCATTCCATGCCGGGGCACAACCGAAGGGAATTTCCGGATCGTGCGAAAACTGGCCGGATGGGCCATGCGCCCGCACAGAAGGGATCTTTCATCCCTTTTAAAAATACCGCTTCCTTCCAGACTTTTCATTTCCAGAAAGGAGAACAACCCCTGACGCCGGTAGTCCGGCGAGATGCAGCAAATCCCGGCCAGGGCCACACAATGGCTGCCGTTCATTTTCGGAAGCGAGGTTTGCAAGGCATCCCCCAGGGCGAATCCTGCGGGAATTTCCCGATCAAAGGCCATGGCGGTATACCCCAGCTTTTCCAAGGCCTGATCCAGGTAATCATGATTGGCCTGCCGGTAGTTCGTGTCAAACAGATCATGGATGGCCGCAAGATCCTCCCGGATCAATTTCTTGCTTTGAATCACGCGGACCTCATAATTTAGCATGGCACCGTTCTTTCATGATGGATATTTTTTAAAATGATACTGTTCAGCCAGCTTGGTTTTTTCTTCGGATGGCAGAGATGTGAAAAAGCTTTTCCAGCCGGGACAAAAGTTGATGTGCCAGCGCCAGAGTCTGCCTAAAAACGATTTGGGGTTGTGATCATACCTGGCTCGAAAACTACAGTTTCGGCAGTTTTGATTCGCCATTCGAAGCCTCCTTATTGTCTTTGAAAAATTCAGGACACCCTTTTTTTGCACAATCTTGGCAAAATTCATGGCTGAATCCGGCCTCAGAGTGCGCTGAGATAAATTTCTCTATCTGTTCGCAGTTGCCCCACCCCGATATGGAACCGAGACCGTCGGATGCGAGTGTGAATTTACCAGCGAATATGGAGATTGTAAAGCTTCTCTTTTTCCTTTGCCGGGGCTTTACAGCAGGGGCAAAACCCCCGAAATGAAATTGGAAAAAAAATAAATTCTAAAGCTTGACGGACCCTACCAATTGGTATAAGGACTTTTTCCGGTATGAATTAAAAATGACTGATCTTTTTTTTATAGCAAATGAACATATGAAAGGAGACTTTTTAAATGGCATTTAATCCTATTGTAGATGATGGCAAGTGTGAAGGTTGCGGAGAATGTGTGGATGTTTGTCCGGTTGAGGTTTTTGAAATGCAGGACGGAAAATCCATCCCCGTGAATGCTGATGAATGTCTGGGCTGCGAAAGCTGCGTGGAAGTTTGCGAACCCGGTGCCATCACCATCGAAGAGACCTAAGAAAAACCAGCATGTGTCTTTCGGTTTGAATCACATCAATCGAAAGACACATGATATGGACTCGCCCCCCTTAATCACCCTGTTTTTCCCATTGGTTCAATCCGTCTATGCCTAAGACTTTTCACCATATTTTTCCTACAGCATACGGCTATTGCGCTGTGTTTTTCCAGGATCAGCCCCTTCGCCTGATGGAAACCCTGTTGCCTGTTTCCGACAAAAAGCTTCTAACCCCAAGAATTCCAACCCATTCCAGGGAAACCCAAACCCCGGGTTCAGAAATTCTTGCCTTTGTGAATGCCATCCGGGATTATTTTCTGGGAAACCCCCTGAAAATTTCCTTTGAAGAGCTTGATCTTGCCCCCTGCACCCTTCTTCAGAAAAAAGTCCTTCAAGCGGTTTTTGAAATCCCTTTCGGTGAAACCCGATCCTACGGGAACATCGCCAAATCCATCGGCAACCCCGGAGCGGCCAGATTCGTGGGAACGACCATGGCGAAAAATCCTTTTCCCATTCTCATTCCCTGCCACCGGGTGATCAAAAGCGACGGAACCTTGGGCCAATTCGGCGGAGGATCGGAATTAAAGGCAAAGATGCTCCAACTGGAAGGCCGCCCTTTATCCGACCCCATTACCACTTAACCACTTTCCTCCATCCCCCGTCACTCATCACTCATCACTCTTTACTCATCCCTCTTCCCCTGCAACATAGCTATTGCACGTCTCCCCAAACTGTGTTAGCAATACGTTTATGAAACAATACGTTATTGATGAATTGCGACCGGAAGACCAAGAGCGGCTCAAGCGGTATCTGGACAAAAACTTCGGGGCTTCCGAGGTGGAAGGAATCTACTGGATTCCCATGGAATTGGAATATCTGACCCCGGAGCAAACCCAACACAAGGAATGCGGCCCTCATTTTGTCGCTCTGGTTTTAGAACAAAATATGCTGTCTTGCGAATTTCTGGTGCGGACGAAAAACCGGGTTCGCTGCAGCTGCATGGGATATGCAACCCAGGTCCAAAGGAACTGGATCATGGAGTTCATTGACGCCTTGCTGGAAGCCCTGGATATCAAGATTTAACCATAAAATGCCCCGCGTTTCCTTACTTATGATCAATACTATTCTTGTTGTGGCTTGGATCGTTATCGCCACCATCATTTTTGGACTGGCCGCCGTATTCACCGGCTTTTTCAGTAAAACGGGAAATATCCCCCATCTGGTGGCCGTTCTCTGGGCCAGAACCATTCTCTTCGTCAGCCGGGTCAAGGTGAAAACCCAAGGAGTGCATCGGCTGGACCCTGAAAAATCCTATATCTTCATGGCGAACCACCTGAGCAACTTTGATATTCCGGCCCTTTTTGTGGGGCTTCCGGTTCAGTTCCGATGGCTGGCCAAGGCGGAACTGTTCAAAATCCCCATTTTCGGCCAGGGCATGAAGGGATGCGGCTATATCAGCATTGACCGATCAAACCGAGAATCGGCCTTTGGAAGCCTTCGTGAGGCGGCCAACAAAATACAATCCGGGGTATCGGTGATGATTTTTCCTGAAGGCACAAGGAGCCATGACGGCAAACTTTTGCCGTTTAAAAAAGGCGGGTTTGTTCTGGCCCAAAACGCCGGGGTGCCCATCGTGCCCGTCACCATCAAGGGGTCCGGCGTGGTTATGTCCAGGAATGAAATGCGCATCAAAGCCGGAGAGATTCACATTGAAATTCTGCCTGAAATAGACACCCTTGCCTTTGCTGATCAAAACAAGGATGTTCTCATGGAGGCTGTTCGTTGTCAACTTGAAGCAGCCTTAAAAGATTCTGAAGGAGTAACCCTTTGACGTTAAAAATCATTCCATTGGGAGGCCTGGGCGAAATCGGCCTCAACATGATGGTCTTTGAATACCTGGACACCCTGTTTGTGGTGGATGCGGGCCTGATGTTTCCCGAGGACTACATGCTGGGGGTGGACTTCGCCATTCCGGACATGGAATACCTTCGGGAGAATCAAAAAAAACTGGCCGGTGTGGTCTTGACCCACGGTCATGAGGATCACATCGGAGCCCTGCCCTATCTCCTGAAAATGGCCAATGTTCCGGTGTTCGGCTCACCCTTTACCATGGGTCTTGTGCGGCACAAACTGGAAGAGCACGGCATTCTGGCCAAATCCTCCCTGCATGTGGTTCATCCCGGGGAAAAACTTCGCATCAATGAGTTCGAACTGGAATTCATTCAGGTGGGACACAGCGTGATTGACGGCCTGGGCCTGTGCATCAACTCGCCCGTGGGCAGGATCATTCATACCGGGGATTTCAAGATCAACAACGCCTCCCTCAAGGGGCCGGTTACCGATGTCACCAAATTCGCCCAGTTCGGAGCCGAAGGGGTTCTGGCACTGCTTTCGGATTCCACCAATGTGGAAAAGGAAGGCTACACCAAATCCGCCAAGGAAATCGGTGAAATTCTCGGGAAAATCATGACCGATGCCAAGGGCCGAATCATCATCGCCCTTTTTGCCTCCAACATCACGCGAATTCAAATGGTGGTGGATATCGCAAGGGCCCTGGGTCGAAAGGTGGTCATCAACGGACGCAGCCTCGAAGTGAGCGTTAACATCGCCAAACATCTTAAATATTTCGATAAAACAGACGATATTGAAATTGATATTCATGATGTCAATCATTATCCGGACGAAGAAATCGTCATTATCACCACCGGAAGCCAGGGAGAGCCCATGTCTGCCCTGGCGAGAATCGCCTCGGGCAACCATAAACAGATTTCCGCAAAAAAAGGGGACACGGTGATTCTTTCCTCCAAATTCATTCCGGGGAACGAGAAAGCCATCACCAAGATCATCAACGACCTCTACCGCCAGGGCGCGGATGTGATTTATGAAAAGATCTCCAACATCCATGTTTCAGGACATGCTTTTCAGGAAGAGCTGAAACTCATGATCAACCTGACCCGCCCAAAATATTTTATGCCGATTCACGGGGAATACCGCCACCTGATCCTTCATACCCGGCTGGCGGAGGGCATGGGCATAAAAAAAGAGAACATCCTTCTTGCGGAAAACGGCCAGGTGGTTGAATTTGATCGAACCGGAGGACGGGTCCGGGGAACCGTGCCCACGGGAAGAACCTTTGTGGACGGTAAAGGCATCGGAGATGTGGGCCGAAGCGTTTTAAAGGACCGGCAGACATTATCCGAGGACGGCCTGGTGGTGGTGACCCTGGCCTTTGACGAAGATACCGGAATTGTCGTATATGGTCCCGAAGTCATGTCCAGAGGCTTTGTGTTTGAGCACCTCACCGGCCACCTCATTGACGATGCCCAGTGCGTAATTCTGGAGGCCATTGAAGACATAGGCCTGGACGTTCCCAACCGGGTGGAAAAAATCCGTACCCGCCTGCAGAAAGATCTGAAGCAGTATTTTTTCTTTACCATCGGCAGAAAGCCCATGATCCTGCCCTTTGTGCTGGAGCTCTGATTGGATGAAGTCCTTTGGTGCTTGTGCAGGATATGAACCGTATTCAACAGGACGTTTATTCGAATAATCGTGGAAACCATGCGAAAAGAAATCATCGGCATATGCTTTTTTTTTCTGGTGATCCTCACCCTGATCAGTCTTGTTTCCTATCATCCCCGGGATCCCTCCATCAACCATGCCGTTGAGGTCTCCCGGGTTCACAATCTTTTCGGGGTGTTCGGGGCACACCTGGCCGGGCTTCTCATCGCCCTTTTCGGGTTGGGTTCCTTCTGGGTTCCCGTGCTCCTCTTGCTTTTCAGTATTCAATTTTTCGGCCGGCACCCGGGAAAGATCATGCTGCTCACCCTTTTCGGCGGCATTTTGCTCATTATCTCCACGGGCAGCCTGCTGAGCTTAAGGGACCCTTCCACCACCCTTTTGGGAACGGTTTTTTCATCCGGGGGATTCCTGGGCACCTCCCTTTCCCATTTTCTTCTCCTCTATACCAGCCCCGTGGGCGCCACCCTGATCCTTTTTGTCTTCTGGCTCATCGGCCTCATCGCCTCCACCGGCTTTTCCGTAATGAATTTCCTGGCCCAATGCCAAAGGGCCTTGCTGTTTTTAACCGACCATTTGATGACCCGAATCATTAAATGGAAAGAGCGTTTTAGAAAATCCTCCAGGCTTGCCCAAATTCAAAAAGAACAGAAAACCCGGAATAAGCCTGAAATCAAGATCACGGCCCTCCCGACCCGAAAAATCAAGGCCTCCCCCATGCTGAAACAGGATGTTTTTGATTTCATGAGGGATAAATCCGGTTTTCAACTGCCTTCCATCCAACTTCTGGAGGACCCTGAAACCAAAAGCCTTGCCGTGGATGATGAAAACTTGAAAATGAAATCCAAGCTTCTGGAGAAAAAACTGGAGGATTTCGGGGTCAAGGGGGAGGTAACGGCGGTTTCTCCGGGTCCGGTGATCACCACCTTTGAATATAAACCTGCGCCTGGAATTAAAATCAACAAGGTGGTGAATCTTTCCGACGATCTGGCCCTGGCCCTTCGAGCCATGAGCATTCGAATTGTGGCCCCCATTCCGGGCAAAGACGCCATCGGGATTGAAATCCCCAACGCCGACCGGGAAACCGTTCGATTAAAAGAAATCATCATCTCCAAGGATTTTGAAAAATCCAAATCCCCCCTCACCATCTGCCTGGGCAAGGATATTGTGGGCAATCCCGTGATTACGGATCTGAACAAAATGCCCCATCTCCTCATTGCCGGCGCCACAGGGTCCGGAAAAAGTGTCGGGCTCAACGGCCTCATCTGCAGCCTTCTTTATAAAGCCTCCCCGGATGAGGTAAAACTCATCATGATAGACCCCAAAAGAATCGAGCTTTCCTCCTATGACGGCATTCCGCATCTCATCACCCCGGTGGTCACAGACTCGAAAAAAGCCACCAATGCTCTGTTCTGGGCGGTCCGGGAAATGGAACGACGTTATGAAATGATGTCCCGGAAGAAAGTCCGGAACATCCGCCAGTACAATCAGAAAGTTGAAACGGAGAAACCGGTGGAAGGAGAGCCGAAACCGGAATTTTTCCCCTATATCATCATCATCATCGACGAGTTGGCCGATCTCATGATGGTTTCTTCCAGGGATGTGGAAGTGGCTCTCACGCGCCTCGCCCAGATGGCCAGGGCTGCGGGGATTCACTTAATCCTGGCGACCCAGCGGCCTTCGGTGGATGTACTCACGGGGATTATCAAGGCCAATTTTCAGACCCGTATCGCCTACCAGGTTTCATCCAAAACCGACTCCCGCACGATTCTGGACGGGAATGGCGCTGAAAATCTCCTGGGAAACGGAGACATGCTCTTTCTGCCCCCGGGCACCGCCAAGCTCCAGCGCATTCACGGGGCCTACATCAGCGAATCCGAAGTGAACCGCATCGCAGATTTCCTGAGGCAGCAGAAGCCGCCGGAATACAACGAAGCTGTGATCCAGGCACCGCCTTCGGAAACCGGTGGAAATGAAGTTGAATTAGAACATGACGAGCACTATGATACGGCGATTGCCCTGGTCACCAAGACCAAACAGGCTTCCATTTCAATGATCCAGCGTCACCTGCGCATCGGCTATAACCGGGCGGCTCGAATCGTGGAAACCATGGAAGCTGAAGGAATTGTTGGGCCCTCCGATGGCGTAAAACCCAGGGAGGTCCTGGTCAAAAATTATGACGGGATGCCATAGATCCCTTCCATAGGAATCGGGAGTGAATTGACCCTGTATGAATCTCAATAAAGAGCTTATCGACTGTACCAAAGGCTTCATGGATGAAGAAGAAGGCCAATACCTATACAGACTGGCTGAAACAGCAGGGGGCTTGGGCCCCTGTCTGGAAATCGGCAGTTACTGCGGAAAATCCACCCTGTACCTGGGCAGCGCCTGCAAAAAGGTTAAGACGGTTCTTTTTTCCATTGACCATCACAGGGGCTCGGAAGAGCAACAGCCCGGTGAAGAATATTTCGACCCCGATCTGTTGGACAAAAACACCGGAAGAATCGACACCTTCCGATGGTTCAGGCAGACCCTTGAAAAAGCCGCCCTGGAAGAGACCGTGGTTCCCATGATCTGCCGCTCAGACCTTGCAGCCAGGGCCTGGGCCACCCCCCTTGCTCTGGTGTTTATTGACGGAGGCCATGCTTATGAAACCGCATTCACAGACTACCATTCTTGGGCACGCCATGTGATGCCCGGCGGTTTTCTAGTCTTTCACGACATATTTCCGGACCCGGCCCTGGGAGGCCAGGCTCCTTATGAAGTGTATAAGATCGCTCGTTCCTCGGGATTGTTTAAAGAGCTCCCCATGGTTAAATCCATAGGCATTCTCCAAAGATTATCCGGGAGCAAACGGTCCTGACCGTCCACAACCCTTAAAACAATCGGAACTCCATGGAAACCTTCAGCAAAAACCAACTGATCGCGGGGCTCATTCTTCTGGTTCTGATCTTCTTCTTTCTAGGGCTCGGGGGGTATGACCTCACGGCGCCGGATGAACCCCACTTCGCCCTGGTGGCCAAAGAAATGCTCACGGACAACCATTGGGTTCTTCCCCATCGGAACCAAACCCCCTATCCGGACAAACCCCCGTTTTTCTTCTGGACCATCGCGCTGTTTTCGGCCCTGGCCGGAGGAACGGTTAATGCCTGGACCGCCCGATTGTCCACCGCCATCGCAGCCTCTCTGATCCTTTGGATCATTTGGCAGTGGAGCCGGGCCGGGGACCCGGACAAACCGGAAAATTCCCTGGGGCCCCTCTTCACGGTTCTGATTCTCATGAGTTGCTTTAAATTCTTTTTCCAGGCCAGAATTGCCCAGATCGACATGGTGCTTTGCCTGTTCACCACCGCAGCCTTGACCGCAGGCTATGATGCCATGACCGGAAAATCGTACAGCCCCTTTCGGTTGGGTCTGTTTATGGGTCTGGGCATTCTCACCAAAGGGCCGGTGGGGCTTTTGATCCCCGCAGGGGCCATGGCAGTTTTCGCCCTGATGTCAGGCCGATCCGCCTGGAAAAATTACCCCTTCAAAGCCCTGGCCTGGACTTTTGTGCCGGTTGCTGCCTGGCTCATCCTGCTGATCCTGGATGTTGCCTTAAACAACCAGTGGGATTATCTGAACAATCTGCTGTTCAAACAAACCGTGGTGAGGTTTTTCAACCCCTGGCACCATCACCAGCCAGTGTATTATTTTTTTGTTTCCATTCTTTACGATTTTCTGCCCTGGACTCCGTTTTTCCTTTTGGCCCTTCCATGGACCCGCCCATCCCGAGAGGCCCTGGACCAGCGGCAAATCTTTTCCTGGGCTGTCATCCTGTTCACCCTGGTATTTTTTACCCTTTCCAAGGGGAAACGGAGCATTTACATTCTCCCGGTTTTTCCCTTTGCCGCCTATGTGACAGCCGCCAAACTCCAATGGCTTGCGGGAAAATCAAAGCTTGCCCGGACCGAGTTGGCCGCAGGCCTCATTGCAGGCCTTCTTACCCTGATTCTGGGGCTGGGCTGCCTGGTGGTGCTTGGGGGGTGGGTGGCGCTTCCCCTGGGTTGGGTGGAAGCCCCCCTTCCTAAAGGTTGGATCGGAGCGGCCGGTTTTATGCTCACGGCCGTGTCTGTGTACATTCTCACCAGTATTCTGAAAAACAGGATAAAACCCATGGTGGCCGGAATCGTTGCCGCCATGCTGGTTGTAAATCTCCTGTTTTTTTTAGTGATTTTGCCATGGTTGGAGCCTTTTCGAAGCGCAAGAGGGTTCACCGAAGCCATGAATCAGGTCATCACCAAAAGTTACGAAAGGTCTTCTGAAAAACCGGTGGTGGGAATGGTTGACTATCGATCGGCTTATAGATTATATGGATTATTTACATTAATCGAGGTGGCCAATGAATTCGGGTTTCCGAATTCGAGTTTGCCGAAAATAGACAATTTTTTTGCCGCCCATCCCGACGGATGGCTGATCGTACGACAGGATGATTGGGAGTCTTTCCTGAAAGACCATGCGTTTAAGGCAAAAATTCACCTTCGGCAGAAGGTCGGCAGCGGCGATCTATTTTTACTCATAACAAAGGACAAATAAAAAATGGCGATGGATGTCAGTGTAATCATTCCGGTGAAAGAGGAGGAAGAAAATGTTTCCATTCTTGCCGGTGAAGTTTCCGCGGCTATGAGCCAGGCCGCTTATTCCTGGGAATGCCTCTGGGTGGACGATGGGTCAACCGATAACACCGTCCCGGAACTGAATAAAATCTGCCGCAATAGCCCCCATCACAGGTTCATCTCATTGGACCGGAACTACGGCCAGTCCGCAGCCATGGCGGCGGGTTTTCGTAACGCCCTTGGCCGGATTTTCGTGACCCTGGACGGTGACGGCCAGAATGACCCCAAGGACATTCCCCTTCTGGTGAACCATCTTCTCAACCAAAAGGCGGACATGGTGAACGGCTGGCGGAAGAACCGGGCCGACACCCTGGTTCGAAAAATCTCCTCCAGAATCGGCAATGGATTCCGCAATAAACTCACCGGCGATCATGTCAGGGATGTGGGTTGTTCCATCAGGGCTTTTCACCGGGAGGGCGTGGAAAACATCACAGTATTCAAAGGGATGCACCGGTTTTTGCCGACCCTGGCCAGAATCAGCGGATTTTCAAACATTCTTGAAATTCCGGTGAACCACCGTCCCAGAGAGCGTGGGGTCACTAAATACGGCATTTCCAACCGGTTGTGGGTGGGGCTGGGAGACACCCTGGCGGTGCGATGGATGCAGACCCGGCTGGTCTTTCCAAAAATCAAAAACCCTCAGAACGGGGAAATGAAGTAGCATCATGGATCCCTTGCCATCAACGAACAGAATCTCCGAATGAATCAGATCTTCTTTGGTTTGATGAAATATTTCTTGTAGATCCTGCGCCCTCCCAAAAAGATCAGGAACAAACTTGCCCCCACGATCAATTGTATGGGTTTGTTTTTGGAAGCAGAGCTTCCAAAAAGAGCGAAGATGATGGTCAAAGGAAGATAACCGAGGAAGGTGGCCGCCAAAAATTCGAGATATCTCATTTGAGACGCCCCGCTGATCAGACTTAATACCGTCGCGTTTCCCAATGGAAAAAGACGGATATTGAGCACCCAAAAAAAACCGTTGTCACTGTAGCGGTCATACCAGATTTTGAACCTTTCGGATAGCCTCCGCTGAATGAGGTCCCGAAGCAACCATCTGCCTACGAAAAAATTGATGGTGGCGCCGATGATGGTGATGCCTTGGGAAATCCAGATTCCCAGATGCGCACCATACACGGCACCAACGATTGCACAGATCCAGATTCGCGGCAGGCCCAGCCCATTTGCGACAATCAAAACGGACAGGAACACCAAAGAACCAGACCAGTCATCCTTGCGAATATATGCCCGCCATTTTGAAATATCAAAAACACCTTCCCGAACCGATGGCAAAGACAGGATGTAGGATGCTGCTACAAAAAACAACGTTATCAGAAGGATCGTAGCGATATCCCTTACAAGGTTTTCTGAATTCTTGATTTTCATGATGGGACCCAAGCAGGGAAATTTTTCAGGGCATGGAATGTTATATAGTGCATGTGGCTCTTTTATCCCACACTCCGAAATAGTCAAGGCTATTTTGGAGTGTGGCGGCATTCGGTATTGACAAATCCCCATGATTGATGTTTAAAGGGCAGGCTTAAAATAGCCCAACCACAAGGATGTGGATGGATTTATCGCAATGAAAACAAAGACGTGAGCACCCGTATCCGAGGGCTTCACGTCTTTTTTTTTGAGCCGATACGACGGTGTCATAACCAAAAAATTACAATTTTGCTTTCTAATTTTAAATTAAATTTCATTAGTGTATTTTTCATCGCCATGTTAAAATGTTCTCCCCGTTGCGCATCCGGATCTAAATCGCGCACCGCTTGATGGAACAATCCCTTGGCATAAGGTTTGCTATATCACTTTAGGCCGGGCCGATGAAAAAAGATGGAGCCAGCCAATTCAATAGAACAACGATTAGGAGCATAAGACCATGTGCCGTTTATTTGCATTAACCAGCGACACCCCCTTGTCCCCCATGGTGGCCATAGAAGCCTTGGAAATCATGAAGGAAGGCCACGACGGGTCGGGGGTCGGACTGCTGCTGAGGGACTTGGGGGGTCCGTTTGAGGAAATGAAGGACGCTCCCATCCTCTCCGGCATCTTCACGGAGAAAGGGATCAAGCGGTTAGACGCATTCATGATGGATGTGGGGTTCATGACCAAATATAAAATATCCATCAAACTGCCAAAAACGGCCCCGGCCGGAATCCCCAAACGGGAGATCTATCTGGTGCGGGCTTATGAATACCCCGAGGAGTGGGAAGGGTTGAGCCAAGCGATTTTGAACCAAAGGCTCATGAAGATCCGGCTCGAACTTCGGGAAATGGGAGTTGAAAAACAGGACATGATTGTTTTCTCCTTCTGGCCCGATGTAATCATGATCAAGGAAATCGGAGACCCCATGGCTGTGGGTAAATACCTTCAGCTGGGTCGAAAGGATCTTCATGCCCGGATCATCATGGCCCAGGGAAGACAAAACACCAATTACGCCATCAACCTCTATGCGTGCCACCCGTTTTTCATTCAGGGCTACAGCACCATGACCAATGGGGAAAACACAGCCTTTATCCCCATCAAGGAATTTCTCATGTCCCGGGGATTTCCGGGCTACACCGGGTTCCAGTCGGATTCCGAGATTTTCACCCATATTCTGCACTATATGTTCAATTCCCTGGGATTGGGCCTGGAAGCCTACAAACACATCATCACGCCGCTTCAGACCGAAGCTTTGATGCAGCACCCCGATGCGGAATTTCTCAAAAACCTGAAACAGTCCTGCCGAAGACTGATCATCGACGGGCCCAACTGCGTCATGGGAAGCCTTCCCGACAACACCATGTTCATGGTTCAGGACCGGAAAAAACTGCGTCCGGGGGTTGTGGGCGGAAGACCCGGCCTCTATGCGTTTTCTTCGGAAATCTGCGGCTTGGATTCGGTGATCCCGGACCGGAATAAAAGCAAAGACTTTCAACCCATGCATCTGGATACCATCATCATCGGACCGGATCGCCAGGAGCTTAAAATATGTTATCAAACAGACCCGTTACCCCTTCCACATTAAGCATCAAGGATCTGCCCCGGCAGATCTCATGGGATAAAGACAAATGCACCCTCTGCGGTCGCTGCACTGCGGTATGCCCGGTTCATGCCATCGAATTGGGGCTGTTCCGCAAGAGAATGCTGGCTCCGGCCGTAAATATTCAGGACAAGCCCGATAGCCGGCTGGAGCTCTACTACGGCATCCGGCAGAAAACAGATCCTGCCTATGCCTGTGTGGGCTGTGCCATGTGCAGTCTGGTTTGCCCCAATGACGCCGTTATGCCCTGCAAAGGGGATGAAAGCGACAAACTGAAATTCCA